>CAKZLX010000237.1 GCA_937127265.1 uncultured Pseudomonadota bacterium | reverse complement strand
CAGCCAATTCTCGAACCAAGGTTTCAGTCATATCCATCAAGTCATGCCAAGTCGCATAAGCCTGATAGAATTCTAACATTGTAAATTCAGGATTGTGCTGGGTCGAAATACCCTCATTACGAAAATTTCGATTGATTTCAAATACCCGCTCAAAACCACCAACCACCAACCGTTTCAAAAACAATTCGGGGGCGATTCGCAAGTACATGTCCATATCCAAAGCATTGTGATGGGTCACAAAAGGACGAGCGGCAGCACCACCAGGAATGGTTTGCATCATTGGGGTTTCCACTTCCATGAACTGTCGGTCTTCAAAGAAACGGCGGATTTGAGAAACCACTTGTGAACGTCGACGAAACACTTCCCGAGAAGACTCGTTCACAAACAAATCCACATAGCGTTGTCGAGAACGCAATTCGACATCCGAAAACCCCTTGTGTTTATCGGGCATAGACTCAATGCATTTGGCAGCCAACTGAAACGACGAGGCTTGCAAGGTGGCTTCGCCCATTTTGGTACGCATGACACCACCCTCAACACGAACCCAATCGCCTAATGAGACGGCTTTCCATGCCTGAAAGGCTTCTTCACCAACATCGTTTTTGCGCACATAAATCTGAATCGATCCCGTGCGATCTTGGATAGTGGCAAATCCAGCCTTTCCCTTTCCACGTTTCAACATCATCCGTCCGGCAATCGAAAAGGTTGACTCTTCGGTTTGCAATTCTTCTTTGCTCCGATCTCCGATACAAGAAAGGACTTCAGTGATGGTGTTGGCAACTGAAATATTGTGGGGATATGGTTCAACGCCCAGTTCTCTTAACTCTGCCAAACGGGCTTCTTTGTCTGAATCGAAATGATACATCTAGGTTCCATTGGGTTGGAGGTGGAAATTAATACGGAAGACAGCAATTCTTTTTGCGCCTATAAAGTCCACCTCTTTTATCGTAAAATCCACAATTATGCCACCCTAAAGGCTTAGAGTCGCATTTGCATTCTTCCGACCTCTTCTACTGGACCACACAACCTGACCTGCCACTCTGTAGAAATCTCTACCGTCAACACACCACCAGGCATTTTCATTTCCACAAAATCATCGACCAACCCTAATCGGTGGGCAACTGAAGCCACCGCACAAGAGGATGTTCCACTGGCTTGAGTTTCCCCTGCGCCCCGCTCCCAAATTCGAATCTCGATACTTCCTTTTGAAGTCACAGAGGCAAACTGAACATTGATACGATTGGGAAACAACGGATGAGACTCTAAAAAAGCACCCCAACTGCGCCAGGGTATCTCTGCAAACCGTTCAACATTATCCACAAAGACAACACAATGAGGATTTCCAATGCCCATGGTATAGGCTTCTAAAACAGTACCGTCTGGCATGGTGATTTCCTTACCCCAAACCCTCTCAGAAGTTGGGATTTGATCGGGTTCAAATTGTGCGGTCCCCATATCAACCGTTACCAATCCAGTAGCCTCCTCCACCACGCAAGTCACCACGTCACTTCCAGTATCAACCGTAAATGGGGCAGTCCCCGTCACTTCCTGTTGGATCACAGCCCACCACCAAGCAAAAATACGAATCCCGTTGCCACTTTTCTCGGCTTTTGATCCATCAGGATTCCAAATCTGTAAACCAACGTCAGCACGATTCGATGATTTGGGGTCCAAAATACCATCTGCACCGATACCGCGATGACGATCACAAATCCGAATTGCCATCTGAGATGTAAATTCGTTAGATTGAAAAAGGTAACCATTCAACCACACCAAATAATCGTTACCCAATCCGTGTGCTTTCCAACAGTGTTCCACAAAGCCCCCAAAACAATATGTTACTCATCGACCCTCACAATCCAAGAGCCCATGCCTTATACGACAAACTATCTTGTCTGGTGGATTTATCCAACATTCCAGTACACCTCGTATTTGGTGGTGATGGCTGGATGTTACAATGTATCCGCAACCATGGTTTCACAACGCCATTTTTTGGGGTCAATGCTGGAACACTAGGTTTTCTGCTGAATAGCAATGCCGACTTGGAACGAATTGCCCACTGCTTGCAACAACGATCTTGGCAGGTGCATACCTTTCCCCTGCTGGAACTCCATGGCACCTCTCCACATGGAAATCAAATACACGGTTATGCGGTCAACGATGTTTATGTTGCCCGACTAGCAGGTGTTGCCGCCAATTTACAGTTGGACATCGACGGACACAACATCGTTGACAAACTGATTTGCGATGGGTTGATCGTGGCTACATCTTTGGGTTCAACGGCTTATTCTTCTTCGGCTGGTGGTGCGCCAGCACACCCTTTATTGTCAGGGACACACGTCACGCCAATTTGTCCACATACGCCTCGTTTGCGACCTTTCATCATTCCCAATGAGGCCAATATTCAAATTGAAGTTCTGCACCCAGATCGACGACCCTGCCAAGTGGTCGGTGATGGATTCTCTTATGGAGAGGTGCAGTCTCTCCAGATCCAAGCAGCCACCAGCACAGTTCCCATCGCATTTTTAAGCGATAATAACTTCACCGAACGAATGGTACGCAAGATTTTACGGTCCTGAAACTTTTATTTTTGCAATAACTCTTTCATGCGTTGTTGGGTTCTTGTTTTAGACGAGGTAGCTCGTCCGTCCAATGAGTTCCAGTCGGCTGTCGACATACCTGTGGACATGGCAAAGGCAATCTGGTGAAAAGATTCTGTAATCGCTGTGACATAGTCATCATCCGACATGTCTTCACCACGACTTGGGTATTGAACACAAGACAACTGTTGTCCCATCTGTCCATTCAAACATACTTGTCCAGAATCCACCCGAACCGTAAAACCACTATCTGCCTCAACAAATCGTGGTGAACGACCTAAAGCCTTGACAACCTCTGCCTCCAAACCAGAGGTCTGAGCAAATTGGGTCGGCAACGGAATCTGCAGACGGCGAAAAACGCTGGGGTCAATCGTCATCGCTTGCTCATATTTGACCAACTGTTGCGAAGTATCACCCAATTGTCGATAGGCAACGCCTTGCAATGCATATATCCGCGCCCGCATCACCTTTTCGATTTGGGGTAGGTTTTCATCGGTACGTTGTCCCAGTTCCAACATTGATGACCACTCTCCACGGGCATAAGCAATTTCAGTTTCCAAGGCCAGATAGTACCCCTCTACACCAGTAAAGTTGTCAATTTTTCGAGCATCGGCAATCGAACGTTCTACCACACCAGCACCCAAAATAGAGACCAATTCTGGAACAAGCCAAGTCGGTACCCCAGTCAAGCCTTTGTCCAAATACGGTCGAATAGTCGAAATGAGGTAATCCTCTTCTTGCAAAATCGTTCGAATCGTCATGGCATCCACTTCCGATTCAGGATCACCAAACCAAGACCCCCACCAATATCGTATACGTTGCCACCAACCTTGAGAAGCGACCTTTTCACGTTCTCTTTCCCGTAACATTCGTCTAGCCACCCAACGTAACAGAGTATGAGAGCCTTGAGATTGGGCTTCGGAAGTAGATATTACTCCCCTGCGATCCGGCAGTCTCAAGGCGCGATCAATCTTATCAAAGGCGGTTTGTTCTTGACCACCGACCAACAACATCAAGGCAAAAGCCCCATCGACATCGGCTCTTTTTTGTAGTCTCATGGCAGGATCTTCAGAGGCTAGCGAATCTATCACTCCACTAACAGCATCTATGGCTGCATCGGCACGACCTTGATTGAGATACAGGTGGATCAAATTGATCCAAGCAGACACTGTGGTGCCGTCTCCTGAACGAGTAGAGATCCGTGCATATTCTTCCACTTTATCAAAATCCAACACCGCCATCGCCGCATTGGAGGCATTACTGGCATCAACTGCCAAACCAGCATTGGTTTCTTTAGCGTGCTCAAACGCCGAAGAACAGGCATCCATCGCCTCTTGTCGCAAACCCTGTTCACCAGCCGTAGCACACAACACATTCCAGCCCAAAGAGGTTTGCCAATTGCTTTCCGAAGCAATGCCTTGTTGCGCCCAAAATTTGGCTTCATCAAACCGTCCCAGTTTCATCAAGGGCCAACCGCGCTCCGCCATCAATTCATTGTAAGAGGTTTCAAAACGCTCCCGATACTCGTACTGTTTGTCATTGTAGACATCAATCAAGCGCAACTCTTCCTCAAATTCTCCCATATCACCCATGACAATCCGAAGCGAACACCACCCCTCCGATTCCAGTCGCCACGGTGGGTCCCCTGAATTGGCATAAGTCTCAGCATATATGTTCAAGGCTTTTTGCAGATGAAAGGCAGAACGAGCGTAATCCCCCTCTCCCAACCAAAAGGCCCGACCCAGTACATGGTGACCTACATAGGAATCGGGTTGTTCATCCAGCAATTCTTCTGCCAATCGACGGGCAGTGATCCACTCACTCTGTCCATCGGCTTGCAAGACCTGA
>CAKZLX010000236.1 GCA_937127265.1 uncultured Pseudomonadota bacterium | reverse complement strand
GACAACCACTGGCTGGTGCACACTCGTAAAGAGACGTATGAGGCCAAAAACATCCTTGCCAACATGCTTCCTGAAGGCATCGCCAACTTGGTTGACGACCTACCAGAGCCTTCTGCAGTTGAAACCTATATCAACAAACTGAAACAAGGCTGGGGTGCGGGAATGCTCTACCTCCTCATCAAAGACCACGATGGACTGCCCGAGGAAGCTCACCACTATCAGTGCATCGCCACAGATGCCCCCAAACTCCAAGAAGGACACCACATCTTCTGCAGTCTCTCCGGACGCAATGAACGAGAGAAAACACCCGAGGGCTACCGTACCGCCACCGTCTCGACCCACATCCCGATGTCGACACAGTTGGCACTGCCGGACAAAGCCGCACAAGCTGACTACACCCAGCACGTCCAAGACCGCATGCGTGCCACATTGGAAGAACGGCTACCGGAAATCCATAGAGCCATCGAAAAAGAATATCCCGGCTCCCCGCGAACCTACCAACGTTTCACGGCCAGACCATCTGGCTTTGTCGGAGGCATCCCACGCACGGTCGGTTGGCACAACTACGGTGGACTCATCCCCACCCCACTCTATCCAAACCTCTGGATGATTGGCGACACTGCCTTTCCCGGACAAAGCACGTTGGCGACGGCACTCGGCGGGATACGCACGGCCCGGTGGGTGTGTTAGAAGTACATTAGAGGCACCCAATCTCCCTACACATTGTCAATTTCATAGAAGTCCACAATGACAAAATGGACGTCATCCGACCTCAACAATACGGCCACCTTCTCCATTTGTTCTGCACTTAACCCCATCGAAAACTCCTACAGTCGACCAATGAAAATTACCCCAACAAACTCTCACCTGTATATCGTATAAAAAATACACACTGACATCCGAATATGGTTTAATCAATCGTTGGAAGAGAATAACACCTTTGTTTTGGAGCCTTCATGAGTAAACGCTATTTGGTCTATGCTGACTTTCACCGATTCAACCAAGATATCCCTAAAAACGGTGACATCCCAAGCAAAATTGAAAAGTTGGCCA
The DNA here is from genome assembly GCA_937127265.1 of uncultured Pseudomonadota bacterium. Classification (GTDB taxonomy): domain Bacteria; phylum Myxococcota_A; class UBA796; order UBA796; family UBA796; genus CAJWHX01. The sequence continues at coordinate 3,394 of CAKZLX010000236.1, read as the reverse complement.
AGGAACTCGAAGAAGGACGTTTTTGTAAATTTGAAAAAATGGGTGCCGAATCTTTCTATAAGTTTCGTACAGGTGACCACCGTATTATCGCCCACAAATACGTGCCTGTTGACCAAGACCAAGATGTAGAAGTCTATGTATTATTGGTCTGTTTTCCACGTCGTTCAAATGAATACATCAACACACCAAGACGCAAGCAGAAACAAACAAAAAGATTGGAAGAGTTTAACAGCAACCCATATCATACACAGTTTCAACAGTGGCTCACTGAACAACTCAAAGAACCACCAAAAGTTATCCCCTCTCCCGATGAAAACGAACTCCTTGTTCTTAATCAATGTCGACAAAGTGACACCAAGACCAATTGGATTTTGGAAACACCGACTTGGATTGAGAAGGTGAACACCCGAACCTTCAAAGGTTTATTTTATCCAATCAAGGAATCCATTGAAGAATTATTGGTGGAAGCCGTTGACCAAGAGACCCCCAGTGTTCAAATCTGGGAATCGGAACAAGTTAAAATCATTTATTATTTTACAAACGAAGGCGCTTATGAAGGACGTCTCTTCCTCTTGGACATCTTTTTAGAAAAGGAACCGAAAACAACGCTTCGAGAAGTCACCGCTGAATTTACCAGAAAGATCAATACCGCCACCAATCTTGATGCCATTGCCCGTAGAGCCTACCCCGAATACATCCTCAACAATTTTCAATTGTGGGTAGATATTCAAGAAGATGTTCAAGCGAACCTTGCTCTATCTCCGGAAGAACGCCGCATCCTCGAAGGCGTCTTAGCCGTTGGTCAAATCGGAAAGCGTTACCCTTTATTTATCAACGGTCGTCCTGGTTCGGGCAAATCAACCATCTTGCAGTATCTGTACGCTGAATACTTCAAGTCCGCCCTTGCTCAAAACAGACCACTCCCTCTTTTGCTCACCTATAGTGAGCCACTCTGTAAAAGTGCACGAGAATCCGTCACCACATTAATTGAAAGAAATGCCGAACTCCTACAAGATCGCTTGAGCACAGAACAGGATTTCAAAAAGGAGATTGAAGAAACATTACAACAAAGTATTTGCAGTTATCGTGATTTCTTAAAAGGGTTATTACCCAAATCGGTACAACAAAAGCTTCATGCCTCAAAATATGTTGGGTATACCCAGTTCAAAAAGTGGCTTGAACCTCGTTTGCGCGGACAGAAACTCAAAGACCTCACCGTTGAGTTGTGCTGGCACGTCATTCGAACCTACATCAAAGGTATGGGCGGCTCAACTGGCGATTTCGACCCCATAGATTACCAAACGTACCCTGAAAAACGACGTACAGTATCCGATTTGGTCTTCGTACAGGTCTATGACAAGGTCTGGGAAAATTACAAAGAATACTTACGAGAAGACCAGTTGTGGGATGACCAAGATCTGACGGCTTTGGTACTGGAACTTGACAAAGAGAGTCTCCCCAAAGTACCAGCAGTGTTTTGTGACGAAGCCCAAGACTTTACCAAACAAGAGTTGGAGTTCTTATTTCAACTCTCTACATTCTCTCAACGGTCACTTCACCAATACCAACTCTCTCAAGTTCCCTTCATCTTTGCTGGCGACCCATTCCAAACCTTGAATCCCACTGGCTTCAACTGGGACATGGTAAAAGCCGATTTTTATGAACAAATTCGAGATGGATTGACCCGAGGCAATGAAGGACTCAATCTGGACTTTAATTTTCAAGAATTGCAATATAACTATCGTTCCTCACAACGAATTGTCCAGTTCTGTAATGCGATACAACTTCGACGTGGTCTCACACTACACAAGAAAGACTTGATACCCCAAGAAGTTTATTTCCACGAACAATCTCCTGTACCCACCTATTTCGACATTGCGGCTGCCACTGTACCCATGCAAGACCGCAAGAATCAAGGCATCAATATTTTATTGCCCTGCCCAGAAGGTGCAGAGAAAGAATTTTGGAAAAATGACAGCGATCTTATCGAGTTAATTGGTGATCTTGAGGAAGGTGCTGGAAAGCCAGTCTTTTCACCAATGAGTGCCAAAGGACTTGAATTCCCCCGTATCGTACTCTACAAATTTGGGGCCCATATTTTGGACAATCCATCTCTTCAAGAAACTTTACTCAACGCCTCATACAATCATAGCCCCGAATCATTACTACCGGCATCCTACTTTTTCAACTCACTCTATGTTGCGGCTTCACGAGCGAAGAAACGAGTTCTAATCGTCGATACCCAAGATGCATTACAACAATTTTGGAAACCCCTCTTTGCTGATAAGGAAGCCCTACAGACCTCTTTAGAACAATATAAACAGTTCACAAAAAATGACACCATAACATGGGACGCCACCCAACACCTGTCGATCATTGAACATGGCAAAAAAGAAGATTGGTATCAAGATGTCGAAGACCTTGAACGAATGGCCAAGCAATATTTTGACAACGCTCTGTTAAATGCTGACCCAGAACTCATGGAAAAAGCAGAGCGAACCTACCGACATTTACGACTCAGTTTCCAACAGAAAATAGCAGGCGGTTATCGACATTACTTCTCTGACCCACCTAGATATAAAGAAGCCGGTAGACTATTCAAAAACGGTCGGAATGAAGAAAAAACAAAAGCCGTGGAATGCTTTTGGAAAGCCAAAGAGTTCCAACAAATTTTAGAAGTTGACCCAGATGTCGCAGAAAAACGAGTAGAGTACGAACTGGCTCGGTTCGTTGAAACACAAAACACACTTTCCGACACCTTAGATTTACTCGAACGCATCCAACATCTACTATCAACTGAAGATGATACATTTACGCTTTGCATACAAGAAAAAGACCCTTGGGCGGAAGTAGTAAAAAAGTTGAAGCAAAACATTGATGATCACTTCAACGATAACAACATCTCCGATGAGATTTGGGAGGAACTCAAAACGTCAATCGATGCCTGTATCGCCGCTGGATTGTTCTCATACTCTCCAAGTTTTCTGAAACCCCACTATCGTCGGCATGACTTTGATGCCATCTCAAGGCATTGGGAAAGTGTACCGAATAAACCGATGCCAGAAAACTATCCCGAATGGCTACACATTGTCTTTTCTGAAACCAGCTCCTATCCCAAAAGACTCGAACATCTCTTTCCGTTGCAACGCTTTAAGACCATCCGAGAAGAATTCTTATCCTATGAGGATGCGCATATCGACACAACCAACGCAATCCCACTCACTGGAAAGCAAGGTATCATCGTGACCTCTGCATTTTTGAAAGAATCAAACATCGAACAATCCTTTCAAATCTTAAAAAAATACAACTCGGTCGATCTCGCCACCTTCATATTACGACAAGAAATGTATGCCGATCATAACAATACTGAACTCGCCACCGTCGCTGCCCAACG
>CAKZLX010000235.1 GCA_937127265.1 uncultured Pseudomonadota bacterium | reverse complement strand
TTTTGGGCAATCGTCTTACTTTCATCAACAATGTTTCGAGCACAGTACCAGGCATAGTCTCCAAGGGCACTGCCATCATCCAGTTGCCAACCAATGGTACAACTATCGATGTTGGCACCGGGGAGGTTACCCCCGCCATTTTCGGTCCAGTAGGTGGCGGTTGTACCAGAGCGAGCTGCATATTCCCATTCCATTTCAGTCGGCAATCGAAATCCCGTGCACTGATAAGGATTGCCCAGTGTAATACAGGATACAGAAGATGTTCCTGCATCCATACAAGAATAGCAGTTACTCAACGAAGTGCCGTTGGCTTGATTGTAGAGTTGGGTGAGTGTATTGGTGTAGTCGGCTGCCATGTGCCACGACAAAAAGGCAACTGGGTTATCGGGTCCTTCTCCACTGAGGGTGCTTTGACCCGCCGTCCAAATATTGCCCATCAAAGTTTCATACATCGATTGTGAGATTTCGGTTGTGGAGATGAAAAAGTCGTTGGAGAGAGTGGCTGGAAATTGAGATTCGTCACCATCGCGTCCGGGCTCTCCAGGAGAAGACCCCATTACAAACGAGCCACTTTGAATTAAAGAGAAGTCAATCCCGATACCATTGTTGAGATGAACACTTTCATCACATTGGGTGAAAGCACAGAGCGTAACCGAACTACTGTTGTTGGCAATGTCCCCCACATTGTCTTCGGCGCTGGCACGACAAGTGACGGTGTCACCCGGAAGAATGGTGTAGGTCGATAAGTCAATGGTATCGCCTGTGCCCAGAACAGAACCGCTAATAATCCATTCATAATTTGGGGAGAGCGACTCGTTGGGATCTGTCACAAGGCTTGAACAAGTCAAAGTGGAACTGACGAAGTAGTTACCATCGGTACTGATAATACTGGGTGGAGTTACTGTGGGTGGGGTGTTGATGACCAAAACAGTTTCAGTATCACTGATTGCAGACCCGTGTGAATCGGTTGCGGTTGCTGAACATTCATATAGACTGCCCAATGGTGTACCGAGAGGAATGTTAAGGAGATCACTGTTGGCTACGATTGTACCGTTGAGAGACCAAGTGTATTCAACTGAGAGGATCCCATCATCAACGTCAGAAACATCTGCTGAACAAAGAACATTGCTTCCGACTTCTGCTTGGGAGGGTGAGACTGAAATCGGGACCGAGAAGGTTGGTGGGGTGTTATTCACGACGATACTTTCAGTGATGCTCGGACCTGCATCGTAGCCATCGTCTGGTGTGATTGTTACTTCCCATGTATCGTCAACACTGATGTTGGAGGCCGAGATGGTATTGGTGGTAAAGGGTTGGAGTACACCATTTTTGGACCATATAAATTGGTAGGTCAAACTGTCACCATCAATGTCTGTTGCCCCGACAGGATTGGCGATCAAATCTTGATCTCCATACAAAGGATCTGGTAGAAAGACAATCTGGGGTGCGGTTGGTGGGGTGTTGATTCGGATGTCGATATCAAGACTGTTACTGTGTCCCCCAGAATCGGTACTGGTGGCCGTAATGGTATGTGGTCCCGCCGACAGTTGATCGTAGAAAAACTGTTGTCGACCTTGGGCGTTGACTGGGTCCGTATGAATTTGACCATCGACATCAGAGTACCATTCCAAGGTCATTTCGTGCTCTAAATCTTCGTTGTCCAACACGCGTCCTTTGAATTCAATGATTTCAGCTAAGGAAAAGACATCGCCATCACTGGGTTGCTGAATGGAAATCACCGGCACAGAATCCATGACCAGCAGTTGGGACACTCGACATTCCAAGCCGCGTTCATCGCGCACCGAGAGTGTTAATGAATGGCGTCCCAAAGAAAAGTGCTCCATGGTGTAATAGATTTGACCTGTGGCATCGGGTGTGGGTAGGGGGATGAATCCATCAATAGAGGAGGTCAAACTGACATCTAAGGTGTCAGGTGGGATATTGACATCGTCCACTGCAATGTGAAAATCGATGGGGTTGCCACCGAGTACATTGGTGTCAGGAGTTGGGGTGACAAAAGAGCAAGTGGGAGCCTCATTGTTCGGTTTGACCAAAATGTCGAGGGTACGCTCAATGTTGGCACCTCCAGAATCGGTCACCAGTATGTCAATGATATGTTGTCCGGGACTGAGGTATCGTTGTTCGATGAATTGTCCAGCACTATCAGGAGAACCTTCAAACAAAACACCGTCGACTGTGGAATCAATGAGCACCGATAGGTTTTCGGGTGGTTCTTCGGCATCGGATAACAACAAAGTGAATTCCACCAAGTCATTGGCATAATAGTCATCGCCATCAAGCGGGGATAAAATGGAGGCTGTGGGAGGAAGGTTACTTCGAACGGTGGGGGTGATCTCTGAAACACCACTGGCACCTTGCGGGTCTTTGACCTCGGCAATCACTTGGTTTGCGGTGGGTGTGAGAGCAAATGGACAAAAAGATTCTCCCACGGCGGATACAGGCGTCCAGTCACAAACGACGGTTCCCGAATGACTCCACCGTACCAGTAAGTCACTGTATTCATTGTCATCATCGGACACACTGGCCCGAAACTCGGTATCAAAACCTTCCACCAACATGGATTCACTGGTGTGAGAGGTGATGAGAATTTGTGGGGGGAGGTTCTTTTGCTTTTCGATGATTTGTTCTTGTCCACATCCAAGCAGCAAAAACGACAACAGACTCAACATAAACACTCTCGATAATGGTGTGATGAGAGCAATTTAACATATTGATCAGAATATCCTATACATCATCGAATGAACTTCAAACTTGCATTTGATTTGCATTTACAATCCGGATATAGGTTGGCATGTCTATTGCTGTTCCAGAATGTAAAAATATCCTTCGAAAAGTTGGTTTGAAAAGCACCATGACCCGTATTGCTGTGTTGCAAGCGCTATGGGAACATGACAAGCCAGTCTCTCATTCAGATTTGGTGCAGTCGCTACAACACGTCGGCGACCAGGCCACGATTTATCGCAATCTGATATCGTTTGTGGATAAAGGATTAGCGCGTGTTGCCAGTACCGCCGCAGGTATTGTTCGGTATGAACTGGTACGGGAGGGAGAGGAGTCCCACGAAGTACATCCCCATTTTGTATGTCAAACCTGTGGCGTGGTGACCTGTTTGCCCAAATCCACAGTCACTACAACAGTAGACCCAGTCTGGCGAGAAAGATTACACAAATCGAAATTACAGTTCGTCGGATTATGTACCCAGTGTGAAGCCTAGAAGATTTTAGAAAGATTTGCGGTGGTTCTGTGAAAATAGATTTGTCTTTACCGTAAATCATTCTATATTTTGGTACAACGTTTCTGTTTTGGAGTATTGTATGTCCCCTTTGTCTGGCGATCATGATCCTACTTTATATGACTTTAGTATTCATCATTTGGATGGAACAGTTTTTGATATGAAGAGTTTGCAAGGAAAAGTGGTACTGGTGGTCAATACCGCGAGTAAATGTGGTTTTACACCACAATATAAAGACCTTGAATCGCTTTACCGTACTTATGCTTCAAAAGGATTGGTGGTACTTGGTGTTCCTTGTAATCAGTTTGGAGCTCAAGAACCGGGTACACCAGATGAGATTCAAGCGGGTTGTTCCACCAACTTCGATGTGACTTTTCCCCTGTTAGAAAAAGTGGACGTCAATGGTGGTAATGCCCATCCACTGTTTCAGTGGCTCCGTCAAGAGTGTCCTGGGCTGTTTGGAACCACCATCAAATGGAATTTTACCAAGTTTTTGATTGATAAACAGGGACGTCCAGTATCGCGCTTTGCACCGATTACCAATCCCACTGCCTTGACCAGCAAAATCCAAGAATTGTTGGCGTAGGGTAATCTCAGTCATCAATCGGTCTCCGTAGACTTGGACAGATGTTGTCCTGATCTCTTCTGTAAAAATACGATGGGTGCGTTACACTATCACAGGGTGTTCTGTAGACTGTCATAGAACCCTGACTATGATTTGTGAAAAGGAGCAAGATGTCATTACGCACCTTATCGTTATGGAAAATTGCCTATTGTGTGCTGTATGCCTCAAAGCGCTTACATGTGTCGAATATTCTTGAACAAATCTACTTACGTGGATGGAACAGTACTGGCAAAACACCGCTTCAAACCTTGAGAGCTGAATTGCAGAGGCGTTCCACCACAAAAGGGAGTACGGAGGCGTTCTTCCATCGATGTGCACCAGCGACCTGGGAACTGACTGAATGGGGAAGGGAGAACCCACCTGAGCATGTGCTTTCTTTTATTCAGACTGGCATCACTGGCGAATTCATTAAAACCACCGATGCCTTGCAACAAAATATTGAACGTATTTCCAAGATTATCTTGTCAACGCCCCGTATCGCTGGGCAACTGTTATCGTTTGAAGTCATATTGTATGACCCATCTGTTCACATGTTTATGCCACTGTCTTGGGTGATGACACAAGAATGGGATTGGGGCGTTGTCTACACATTACCCACAGAAGAAGAGGCGCTTCAACATTTTACCGCGCTAGTTCAATTTGAACCGTCAACCGACACCGACATTCTATTGCAAACAAGATTTGTACAATGGTGTCATGAATGGAGATTAGATATTGAAGCCTCTACGACTGATGTAACAAAAACTCTGAACGTACAGGATGTGGTTTCCACTAATCGTCATCGCTTTGTGGTTGCCGAACGCTTGCCTCTTGAAGTAGAAAACACTGGTGAACGCCAAGCAAACAAGACACCAATTGTAGAGAAACCTGAAAAAATAATTGAATCTTCAAATGGCACAACCTCCAAAGAGTGGCAAACGATCCCCTTGGAGAAGGTGCAGCGGGCTTTACAAAATACCCATCCACAGTGGGTGATAGATACCCGAGCGCTACGAAGATTGCATTTGGCTTGGAAGAGCACCGCCAATCAATTTGTGTTGTTGTCAGGACTCACAGGGATTGGGAAATCCAACTTGGTATGGAATTATGCTGGTGAAATACTACAACAAGTTGGTTGTAATTTTAGGACCAACCGTTTGATGGTTAGTGTGCAAACCAATTTTCGTGATCCGAGTCCCTTGTTTGGCTATGTGAATAGTTTTGTATCACCACCCCAGTTCGTATCGGGCTTGCTGACCGAGTTTCTATTACGCGCACACCAGCATCCCAATGAACCATTTTTCTTAATTTTGGATGAAACCAATTTGGCCAAGATGGAACAGTACTTGGCACCGTGGCTCTCCACCGTAGAAGTAGGGGCACCCTTGGTGTTTCACCAGTATCCATACGCTATTCAGCAGATACCCAGTCAGTTACCTTGTTGGCCAAGCAATATTTGGGTTGCGGGTACCATGAATTTTGAAGTGGGTTCTCATCAACCACCGGATAAAGTGCTGGATCGGGCATATTGTTTAGAAATGTGGGAAATTGACATTTCTGCTTGGTTCTCATTGAACGCACCGACAATGTCGCCACAGGTTGTTGAGGTGCTATCCGAATTGTATCTTATCTTACGTCCAACGTATCGACACTTCGGCTATCGGACACTCCAATCTGTGGTTCGATATGTACAAATGGGAATGGTACTCGATGAAAATGCAGAACCCAGCGACAGTGTGTCTAGGGTACGATGCTTAGATGAGGTACTGGTTGCCAAGGTGTTCCCTAAGGTACAAGGCAGTCGTCACGTTCGGACAACGGAACGTCTCCAAGCCTTATGTCAATGGTCCGAGAAGTATGAATTGACGATGTGTTTAACCACGATTCAGCGTTTACAACAGCAGATATCCAATCATGGAGCGGCTCGATTTTGGGAATAGTGGTTCGAGATTTGTATCGTGAGCAGTCGGTGGAATACA
>CAKZLX010000234.1 GCA_937127265.1 uncultured Pseudomonadota bacterium | reverse complement strand
GTCATTATGGTGGACATTTGGGTGATCGCAGTTCTGATTTTGTATTGTACAGGTCTTATGACGGTCGTTCTTGGGATAATGGAACGGTGATTCAAGGCACGCAAACGGTGGTTCCTTTTTCCAATGCCGTTCAATACTTTCGGGTTTCCGCTCGCAATGCGGGTGGATTATCTTTCCCATCGGAGACTGTTAGCGCCTACCTTCCTAGTGCACAGACCCCACCCGTATTGTTGGTTTCGGCTTTTGATCGTTTACAACGTTCGAGTTTATTTTGGGCGGATGTTGGCAGTGTGGGAAGTGTACAACGCATGAATCTTCGCAACATCAATTCCTTCGATGCCACCAATTCTTATGCACAGTCTTTGGGGGCCTTGGGATATCCTTTTGTGACAGTCAGCAACGAAACTCTTGGTGATCTCGATCCTGTATCCGACACTGTTATCATTTGGGTCTCTGGTGAAGAGTCGACCTTTGATGACACCTTTAATTCTACTGAACAAAACTTTGTCTCGACGGCCTTATCGCGTGGAAGTTTTATTTTGGCATCTGGTGCAGAGATTTTGTGGGATTTGGATGCCCAAGGCTCCGTTGAAGACAAAGCCTTTGCCAGCAATGTTTTTGCGTCTTCGTTGGGAGACGATGATGCCGATGTCTATCAGGCGGTTGGTCGTGATGTACTGGCAGGAGTGGATTTGAACTTTTCCTTTGACCAAGGTGCACAATACAATGTTGAATACCCAGATGTACTCAGTTCCAATGCCACAGTTATCGCTGAATATACAGGTTCGGTATCCACTGGGATTGCTGGTGTTTGGACCTCTCAATCGGCTTTGTTTGGTTTTCCCTTGGAATTGTTGTGGGAAGACGGTGTACAACAAGATGTTTTGGGTCGGATGTTGGAAGTCTGGTTGGCTGACTATGAACAAGAAGAACCCGCCACAGAACCAAGCAGTGAACCATCTACCGAGCCATCCACTGAGCCGTCCACTGAACCATCATCAGAAGATTCTGGCCAGTTAGACACAGGAACCAATGAGATTGAGACCAAACGTGGCTGTACACAGACGGGTACTACCAGTGGTTTGATGTGGTTGTCGTTGTTGGCATTGGGCTATCGGGGAAGACGGTGAACGAGGTAACCAAACAAAAGCACGGGGCGACATTTTTGTTCACCAGTATGGTTCTCACGGGTTTGCTCTATGTGGTGCCATTTGGAAAAACAATCGCTTGGCCCTTGGTGTTGTTAAGTACTTTGGCCCATGAAATGGGACACGGATTGGCCGCAGTATTGGTGGGTGGAGATTTTCAAAAGTTTTACTTGCATGCCGATGCCTCTGGCGTTGCGTACACTGCTACCCGTGGAAATATTGCCAATGCGTTGGTCTCGGCAGGTGGTTTGGTGGGACCGGCGATTGTTGGGGCGTTGTTCTTTATGATGGCGCATCGAGCCAAAAATCTATTCTTTGTCATGGGGGCTGGATTGATTTTGGCTGAGGTGATGGTGGTGCGCAACTTGTTTGGACTTACATTCGTTGGTGGTGTGGCGTTGGTATTTTTGTGGTTGGCGACCAGTGCGAACAAGGGAGTTCAACAGATTGCTGCTTATTTTGTGGGCATCCAGTTGGCACTGTCGGTCTTTTCACGGGGGGACTATTTGTTTACACCGGTAGCCAATACCGCCAGTGGCACCATGCCCTCTGATGTAGCGCACATGTCAGAGGCTTTGTTTTTACCCTATTGGGTGTGGGGGTTGGTCTGTGGTGGTTTTTCGATTTTGTGTTTGGTTATTGGTGTTCGGACTGCCTTTCGGAATTTGCGGCAAGACTGATACTTCTTGACGGTGTTGTTTTGGTTTCCCACAGCAACCAGATGCTCATCAAAATACATCCCCACCAACCATTCCAACCAATCCAGAGCCAATTGGGAAAAGGAACGGTTTGTTGAATCAAAATCGCCCAGGTTTCACTGATCGTCAGTAAAGCAACCACCAATGCCACTAGATTGATCGATTGCCATTGTGACTTGACTTTGCACAACACGATGCCCACCAACCACACTGACATCACTTGTTGGGCAAATAGGGTACCGTTGTTCATCCACCAACCCCAGTGCCATTGGGGTTCCAAAAGCCATAGGGGTAATTGCCAAAGGGTCCAATAGGTGGAAAGAACCATCCAATTTTTTGGGGTTTGGGCATTTTGGGTCACCCATCCTCGCCACACCATCTCTTGGGGTAGACAAGCCCACCACAAACACCATGGCGCGATAAAACTGGCGACAAAGGCACCTTTGGCTAAAGTGGTAAAATCTGCTGGCATACTGGGCATCGGCAATTCTGTATCTTCGATTTGTTGCCCGATTTGCACTTCGGTCCAGTCTTTGAACCCTTGAAATGTCCAGTCCACTTCGAGATGTCCCAGTAGTACAACCCATCCCAATAAAAGAAGCAGTCCGAGTTCAACTAGAAGACCAACTTTGAACCAGGTTTTGATTTGGGTAAAACGGGGGAGTGACCAGATTGGCTTGTGAAATCGCCAGAGCATCAGGAACGGAAGAAGGTGATTGAGTACGGTAAATTGCCAAGCATCTGGACGTTGTAAGCCCTGTGGATGGAGATAAAAAGGAACCGCACAAGTGATGCCAAGGATGACACAAAGTTGTAAGAACCGATGTTGTTCTGGGGTGATGTTCTCGATATTGGAATGTCTGTCAGAGTTGGTTGTAGACATTTTGACTCATCGCCAAGGTGGTTTCTTCGGTAAACACAATCCACTCTCGATTGGGTAATGCACGATAGACCACAGGATACAGTGGTTGGTCTAGGATTTGTTGGTTGAGTACCAAACTTTCTTCAAGTGCAGCACTGGCTGGGGCTGGTTGTAGTATGGAACCATCTTTGTCATTGATAGAACAGGCTAGGGGAATATTTTCAAATAAGTTGGCAGCACTCAAATCCTCAATCGGAAGCATCAAAACTTGTCCTTTGGGTGCTTCAGGTGGTGAATCTCCATCATGGAGCATCAGTACGGCGATTTTGCCACCGTGGAGACCTTGTAATCTTTCTACAGGACTGTTGATTTGAATGATATCAGCACCGTTGGCACCTTCAATTAACCCTTGGGATAAGTCATAAGAGATGAGGTATCCTTCGGCATCGAGAGCCAATAAGAGCGAGGATTTTCCCATGAAAGCAATGTGTGCAATTGGTGCTGGTGAAGTCGGTTTGGGATCGGCAAGGGCTTTTTTTCCAGTTCGGGTATCAATGACTTGGATGTGACCTTGGGGTGTGATGACCCCCATCCATTTTCCACCTTCGGTTAAGGTGATGTGTTTTGCCCAGCCAATTTGCAGCCCTTTACCGGTTTGGAAATTCCACCAATAGCACCCACCTTCGTTCCGTTCAACAGCCACAGCACTGGGACTCGCCCAAATGCTTTTGGGATTTACGGTGTCTGGAGGACCATCCAAGATTTTGACCGGTTGTCCATTTTTGAATTGGTACGCTTGAATGGGGTGTTGGAGGTAGGAAACGATAAAGACCTGTCCATTACGGGATATTTTGGCCTCTTTGATTGAATGTGGCAGTACAACATGGTTCTCTTGGCCATTTTTGGTGAAAATGGTGAGTTGGTTATGGTGTATCAACAGACGATAATCTCCACAGCAATAGACCCCAGTGGTTGCTGGAAGGGCGGACTCACCTTCTTTGGAGTGCATGATGCCATCGGAACCACCGATCGATACGCCTTCGACGGTCCACAAGCCAGCGTTTTTAGGTGCGGGGGCACCATGAGCAAACTGATCGGTGAACTCTAACGATGGAATATTGATCAAATATGCCGATCGTTTAGAGAACATCGCCACTCTATTTTCAAAAGGGTGGGGACAAATCGAGACCAAACCAGACATTTTCTGGGCGGCCTGTCCATTGACAATTCGTAAGGTTGCGGTCTGATACACGATAAAACCACCAGGACCCGCAGCGAAAATATGTTGGTAATCACTAGAAAAACACAAGTGTTCAATCGGGGCAAAGGGCTTTTCAAACGGAAAGATTTCTTGTCGATTGAGGTGCAACAGTTTGGGTTGTCCATCTTCACCAATCAGCAACAATCGTTCCCCACGCATATCAAATTGAATGGCACTGCCCATAAACCCTTTGAAGTTTTGTCGCTCACCAGTTTGCAAATGCCAGACGCGAACAATGTTGTCCTTGGATAATGCGGCTACAATACTGCCACTTGGATTCATGGCAATCGCTCGGAATGCCCGTACTTTTCCGCGTGCACCGTCACGTTTTTCTTCAAAGAGGGGTGTTGTGGTGTTGAGATTGAGTACCACGATGCTACCGTTGTTATCGCCAATCGCCAATCGTTCTCCACCTTGGGCAATCGTCATCGAGCCTTGAACGCAAGCACCCATCTCAAAACTGTGAAAAGGTCTTGGTGGTGAGCCACGATATACGACAACATGTCCACCTTCATCGGCGGTGGCTTTGGTTTGACTGTGGTAGTCATAGGCAGCGGCTGAAATTGGGGCTTGATGGATTTGAGGCTTGAATCGTTCAACAAGAGGATGCATGGTCAACTCAGTGTGGTTCTATTCTTTTCTATACCCTAACGGATTGAGGGGCAAGATTACAAGGTGGCAATCAAAAGCGATTCTTCAGCATACAAGTGCTGTTGCCTCATGTCCATAAATCCCGCTTCAGCCAATTGTTGCTGGATATCGACTTTATCGATGCCATATAAGTCATGTGCGACCCGCCAAGTGGCAAGCTGCTGTCCAGTGTGGTTCGATTGATGGATTCGGTGTCGTAGGTGAAAGCGTTGGGTGAGAGCCTGGAAATAAAAACATTCATCAATCTCCAAGACACCATCTTCGGTGGCATGTTCAGCGACCAGTTGCCATTGTTTATGACAATCAGTTTGTTGTAAATCGGCATGGTGAATGATGAATGCACCATCTGGATGGAGGTGTTGCTGGGCTAGCGCAAAGATTTTACTGCGCTGTTCTTCGGAGAACAAGTGTACTGTACGCAGTCCCAAAATGATGCAACCAAATTGTTGAGGTAACTTTTCGATGGGACCTTCGACAACCTGCTCAGGTGTTAAAACATTTGGAGCACAGATGTCTCCCTGAATCACCCAGGTGTTTTGTTGCTGTTCCGGTGTTTGGTGATCGACCCAGTGTCCTAAGGACTCACACATCGCGGGAGAATGCTCAACCAACACCATAGGTTGGTTTTCCGAAAGAAGGGCGTTGGCAATCCGCCCAAGTCCTGCTCCCAATTCCAGAATTGGTCCTCCGAATCTCTGTACCAGACGTTGATAGTGAGGGAGGTCTTGGACCATGCCATGGGTCAAAATCTGGTACAGTTGGGGATGGATAAAGTCTTCAGACATCAATAATGCCAAGGGAACTTGTTGAATTCTTTATCGCGTTTTTCCAAAAATGCTTCGCGTCCTTCTTGGGCTTCGGCTGTATCATAGGCTAGACGGGTGGCTTCACCGGCAAACAATTGCTGCCCAACCAAACCATCGTCAATCAAGTTGAAACCAAATTTGAGCATCCGCATCGCTGTTGGTGATTTGTTGTTGATCAGCGCTCCCCATTCCAAGGCTTTGGTTTCAATTTCAGCGTGTGGAACAGAGGCATTGACCATTCCCATAGCCATGGCTTCATCGGCGGAGTAGTTGAGGCCCAAAAAGAAGATTTCACGTGCTCTCTTTTGACCGACCATGCGTGCCAAGTAGGCAGACCCAAAACCAGAGTCGAAAGAGGCGACGTCGGGGTCGGTTTGTTTGAATACTGCGTGTTCTTTGGAGGCAATGGTCATGTCACATACAACGTGCAAAGAGTGACCTCCTCCGACTGACCAACCGGGAACTACGGCGATGACCACTTTGGGCATAAAGCGAATCAGGCGTTGTACTTCCAAGATGTGTAAACGTCCCAGTTTTGCTTTGTTGATTTCACCAGAATGGGTTTGGTATTGATAGCCGTCTTTACCCCGAATACGCTGGTCACCGCCACTGGAAAAAGACCATTTTCCATGTTCCACACCACAGGACTCGCAATAGGCAACATGGTTTGAAGATGGGCCGTTTCCGGTAATGATGACGCAACCAACATCGCTGGTTTGGCGTGCATGGTCGAGAGCAATGTAGAGTTCATCGACGGTTTGTGGACGGAAAGCGTTTAAGCAATCCGGACGATTAAAAGCAATGCGTACCGTACCATGAGCATTGGCTCGGTGATAGGTGATATCGGTGAATTGAAATCCAGGGACAGTTGTCCACAGTTCTGGTTTAAAAGGGTTGTGTGTCATAAATCCTCCAATAGATAAATAGAAGAAACCCCACCCAAGACGTTCGTATTAGAATCTTGTGGCAGGGTCTTGCGATGAAATCAGTTTATTTGAATGCGGGGATGCCTGTAATCCAGTGGCCCAAAATCAAGTTGTGGATGTCGTGGGTACCCTCATAAGTGTATACACTTTCCAAGTTGGCCATGTGGCGCATGATAGGATACTCTGCCAAAATGCCATTTGCACCGTGAATGTCACGTGCCGTACGGGCAATTTTGAGAGCAATATCAACGTTGTTCATTTTGGCCAAAGAGATTTGGGGTGGTATCAGTGTACCGTTGTCTTTCATTTTACCCAACTGGAAGGAGAGTAATTGCCCCTTGGTGATCTCACGAAGCATCCAAGCTAATTTGTCTTGCACCAGTTGGAATCCGGCAATTGGTTTGCCAAACTGCTCACGTGAAAGCGCATAGTCCTTGGATGAGTGGAAGCAGGCCATGGCTGCACCCAAAGCTCCCCAAGAAATACCGTATCGGGCGTTGTTCAAGCAAGAGAACGGTCCTCGTAATCCAGCAACATTTGGCAAGAGTCTGTCCTTGGGGATTCGACAATCTTGGAATACCAGTTCGGAGGTTACAGAGGCTTTTAAGGAATGTTTCCCTTTCATCTCAGGGGCACTGAATCCGATGTCTCCCTTTTCGACGATAAAACCACGAATGTGTTTGCTGGTATCACCACCGAGTTTTGCCCACACAATGGCAAGATCCGCAATCGTTCCATTGGTAATCCACATTTTGGCACCATTTAAAATGTAAGAATCACCATCATCGACTGCACGGGTTACCATGCCAGCAGGATTTGAACCGTGGTCGGGTTCGGTGAGACCAAAGCAACCAATCAGTTCACCTGCTGCCATTTTGGGTAAGTATTTGTTCTTTTGCTCTTCGGTTCCAAAAGCCCAAATTGGATACATGCACAAAGAACCTTGAACTGAAGCAAATGAACGCAAACCAGAATCACCACGTTCCAACTCTTGACAAACCAGGCCATAGGCGATGTTTGACATGCCCGGACAGCCGTATCCTTCCAAGTTGACACCCAGTAACATGTTTTCGCCGAATTCCTTGGCCAGTTCTTTTGGGAATGTGCCGTTGGCGCAATGGGTTTCGATCACCGA
>CAKZLX010000233.1 GCA_937127265.1 uncultured Pseudomonadota bacterium | reverse complement strand
GTTTTACACCTGAGCAAACGGCTTTATACCCAATACAATCTGAGAGCAATATCTCAATGACAGACCCCAAAGTTTCTGGTCTTGGAAACAATCCACTTCTCTTTTCTGCCCTTTCAGAAGCCACAGCGGTTGGTTGGTTGGACACACCATTTCCAACCTTGGGGGGTGTCGTACTGGTCAAAGTTACCGACATCTCAACCCCATCGGATGAGCAGTTACTGGAACGCAGTAAAATGGAAAAAATGCGTTTAAAGGTACAACGCCAGCAGGCACTGTGGACGGCCTTTGAAAGTAATGCCCGTGCCGAAGCCAGTGTAGAAGAACACTGGAAAAACTGGCAATAAATTCTTGACATGTCAACTGTTGATAATACACTATGTGTATGTCAACGGCTTTGTCATTACATTCACCAGATAATTCTGGGCATGAAGATCATCGACCATCTCGTTTATTGAGAAGTTTATGGCGTTTATATTGTCCTGAAGAACCCATGGTTGACGAACTCTGCAATGTTGCTTCAAAGAGTAACGATATCTTGTGGTATCAGACAGCGGATGCTTTCACTGGTTCCGTCTATTATTTCCGTCCAGACTACTTTGCCGAAAAACAACCGATTGTTGTTTTACTCAGTCCCTTACTACACCCACAAATCACTATCCATAAAAAGATGCCTTGGATGCAAACTGCACTGTCACAGGGACATGCAGTCTATGTAATTACACACCGCAGCCACACTATGCAAGCGGTTCAAGGTCAAACAGAACCAGTGGACACATCGATATCAACCATTGTCCAACAAGATATTCTCACCGCCACCGACCTTATCCAACAACACTCTGGATTTCACAATTACCATGTTGTTGCCCAAGATTTAGGCTCAGTGCTAGCATTACAATGGTTAGCGATGGTGGACACCAGAGGATTCAACAGTATTCACCTTGTAAATCCCACACTCCAAGTACAAACTAGTGTCAAACGCACAGTCTTATCGTATCTTCACCAAAATAAATCGATACAACAAATCTGGATACGCCACTTATCAACACAAACCCTGCCCTCGACGGTTAAGCATTTGTCATTGCTGGAACGTTCGATACTCTGGTATAGCAATGGTTGTCTATCCAAAGATTGGGCAGCACTGTTACGAACCGAAAATTTTATTGAGGCCTTACAGATATCTCCAAACATTTCTCTGGGCAATGCTTTGCCAGCGCATCTAGACTGTCCCCTTCACGTTTATGTCTCAAAACAGACAGATTCTACAGAACACCCCAAGTCACCATTGTACCATGCCTCACGATACTGGGATTGCCATGAACACCATATTTCGCCTGCCGTCTTTCCACTTTTAGACGAGGCGTTCAGGCTGCATTTCTGATACCCATCTGTTGTGTTTTAGGTTATGGTATTCCATTGAATCGGAGATACTATGTCGAACAACAGTGAAGAAATAGAACCTACATCAAGCCCTGCTCCTCGTAAAAAGATGCGAAAAGAAACCAAAATCGTTCTCTGGTTATTGGGTCTTGGAGCGATGATTACTGTTTCTTTGGTTGTTGGTGTGATTTTATTGATGCAAGATGACAATGAAATGCTAAACGAGGACCCCCGTTGGCTGTATGTTGATTTGCGCTTACCATTCACATCCTCTCCCCAACCCGCAGGATTGTTGGACGACCCAAGCAATGTGATACCACTCACCACTGAAATGGCAGACTTGATTCGTCGCGCAGGTACCGATGATCAAATCCTAGGTATCCGTGCTGAACTTGGTGGACTGGGACTGGGTTGGGCACAAGTAGAAGAGTTACGCCAAGCTTTTATTGACTATCGAGAATCCGGAAAAGAATGTAAAGTCTGGGCAGAGGCCTATACCAACAAAGAATATTACCTCGCCTCAGCCTGCAATGAAGTACTAGCCCCAGAAGCCGGCGTGTTTTTGGTAACGGGCTTAGGGATGACCATCACCTACTATGCGGACCTTTTTGAAGAATTGGATATCAAGCCTAACTTTGCACACGTTGGAGATTTCAAATCAGCGGTGGAGCCCTATGAGCGTACCGGTCCTTCTGAGTCGGCTTCAGAAGCCACCAACGCCCTTCTTGACTCATTGTATGATGCCTTCATCACCGGAATTGCAGAAGGGCGACAATTGAGCTCCGAAAAAGTACGCGCATTACTCGATGCCCCCCCTATTACACCACAAGGCGCACTCAATGCTGGTGCTATCGATAACATTGAATACCGAGATCAATTTTTAATGAAAGACAACGAGGATTTCGAATTCTTTCATTGGCGCGATTTTTGGAACAAGCTGAACATGGAAGATTTGATGGCTGAAAAATCGATTGCCATTATCTATGCCGATGGTGCCATTATGAATGGTTCAAGTGGCAACTCATTGTTTGGCGGTCAAAGCATTGGCGATCACACCATGCGTCGCCACATCCAAAATGCCATTGATGCGGAAGTCGATGCGTTGGTACTGCGAATCTCCTCTCCTGGGGGTTCTGGCTCGGCATCAGACGCAATTTGGCGTGAGTTGCAACGGGTCAAATCTCTGGGGATTCCAGTCGTAATCAGTATGGGTGATTATGCTGCTTCCGGTGGATATTACATTTCGATGATCGGAGACTATATTTATGCACAACCCAACACCATCACCGGTTCGATTGGTGTCTTTGGTGGAAAGTTAAACTTTGCCGGTCTCTACAATAAACTGGGTATGAATCTACACACTTACCAACGGGGCGAATTTGCAAACTTGTTTTCATCCACCTCAGACTTTAGCGAAGCCGAACGAGCAAAGTA
>CAKZLX010000232.1 GCA_937127265.1 uncultured Pseudomonadota bacterium | reverse complement strand
CTAAATTTCGAAGTTCCAACAAATCACCGGTGATTTTGAAGTCCCAATAATGGTGATCGATCTCCTCTTGTACCAAATGCAAACGTTTACGAGCCCGCTTTAACCGTCTATCAGTGCGAACAATCCCAACGTAGTTCCACATGAATCGACGAATTTCATCCCACACCTGTGAAATGACCACTTGCTCATCCGGATCAGAGGCATGCCCATAATCCCAGTCTGGCAACACTCGCGGGCTTGGTAGGTCAGGCAATCTGGCTTCAATAGCCCGCGCCGCATTGACCGAAAAGACTGCCGCCTCCAACAAGGAATTGCTAGCCAAACGATTGGCTCCGTGTAATCCGGTACAGGATGTTTCACCAATCGCAAACAAATTTCGCACGGTGGTTTCCCCATTCAAATCCACCATTAAGCCACCACAAAAGTAATGGGCTGCCGGTACTACGGGTATCAAATCAGTTGCAATATCAATTCCCAACCGCATACACCCTTGATAGATGTTGGGAAATTGCCGTTGCAATTCTTCACGAGACAAATGTTGCATGTCCAAATAGACACATTCGGCACCGCTTTTTTTGAGTTCGGCATCAATCGAGCGGGCTACGATATCTCGAGGTGCCAGTTCCGCACGTTGATCGTAGTCGAGCATGAATCTGGTACCGTCTGCCCATTTGAGTGTTCCACCAGCACCCCGCAAGGCTTCGGAAATCAAAAAGTTTCGGGCTTGAGGATGATACAAACAGGTTGGGTGAAACTGCACAAACTCCATGTTGGCGACTGCCGCACCCACTCTCCAACCCATCGCAATACCATCACCGGAAGCGATATCTGGATTGGAGGTGTACAAATAGACTTTACCAGCACCACCACAACACAAAGAGACAACTTTGGCCGAAATCGCTTGGACTTCATTATTTTCCAAATTAAGAACGTAAGCCCCTAAGGCCCTGTCCACTTGTGGTGGCAAGTCTCCTTGCTTACGCGCCAACCAAGACTCCGAGATAATATCGATCGCCATGTGGTTTTCAAGTATTTGTACATTAGAACGTCCTCTCACTTCTTCAACCAAAGCCCGCATGATCTCAGCACCAGTGAGATCCGCATGGTGTAAAATCCGGTTGGCGGAATGACCACCTTCCAAATGCAAGGAATATTTGGTGGCATCATCTCGTTTTCGATCAAATTGTACGCCAAGATCAATTAAGTCTTGCACTCGTCGCTTGCCTTGACGGGCCACATACTCCACCACTTCTCGACGACACAGCCCAGCCCCAGCAATTAAGGTATCCTTGACATGATCTTGCCAGGAGTCTTCTTCTTCCCAAGCAGCAGCAATCCCCCCTTGTGCCCAGCGGGTATTGGTATCCAAAACCAAGCGCTTGGTAATCAAGGCGACCGATACTGTCTCTGGCAACGCCAAAGCCAAGCGAAGACCTGCCAACCCACTACCCACAATTAAAACGTCTGCCGAAGTCATACTTTCTCCATTCTTGTCGATATTTATCGGATCAAACCAAAAATGCGAATTGAATAGATGGTTGCAAACAATTTGTCACATTACCCAAAAGATGTGGTTAAATGAACCCATGCTTACCTTTATCTTGCTTCATTCGATGCTCTTTGCACAAGATGTCTACATGTCCGTTGGACCAGATGGTACCATCACATTTACCGACTCTCCCAATCAGGACGTGGAATTTGTCATTTTTGATGTCGATGGACCACCACCCACTCGAAAAGTGGTCACCAACAAAAATTTTCCCAATATGGACAAGTATGACGACATCATCTTGGTCGCCAGTCGGAAGTACATGTTGTCACCAGCCCTGATCAAAGCGGTCATCATGGCAGAAAGTGGCATGAATCCCAATGCCAAGTCACGGGTTGGCGCACAGGGTTTGATGCAATTGATGCCAGCAACCGCAGACGGCCTTGGTGTCACTGACCCTTGGGACCCCACGCAAAACATCAACGGTGGTAGCAAGTACCTGCGTAAAAACCTCGATCGGTTTGGTAGCATCGAATTGGCACTGGCAGCCTACAACGCAGGACCTGGCAATGTCAAAAAATACAAAGGCATTCCCCCATTCGAAGAAACACAAGTGTATGTCGAACGGGTTATGGATTTATATGAAATGTTTTTATTGGAGCGCCCAATCGTTCCTGCACCCTAGATTTTGGACTCGACATGTCAAATTCCCCCATTCCCTTTTGGAACATTCCCAACATTTTGACACTCTTGAGAATCGCCGCCATTCCTTTTGTGGCCATGATGCTATGGTGTGAACCTGGCACTACTCCGACACCAACCGAGGGTATCATTGCCTGTGTGATTTTTGTAGTGGCGATGCTGACCGATATTCTCGATGGCTATTTAGCACGAAAATGGAATCTATTGACACCCATTGGCGCCTATCTCGATCCCTTAGCCGACAAACTGATGGTCACAGTAGCCTTGGTCATGCTGATTCCACTTGGTTGGGCTCCGGCATGGTTAATTGGTATCTTGTTGTGTCGTGAGATTGCCATTACTGGTCTGCGCGGGATTGCCTCTCAACAAAATTTGGTGCTGGCCGCCTCACCCCTTGGCAAAACAAAAACAGCGTACCAATCTACGGCCATTGGAATGTTGTTGTGGCACTACCCAGTCGACTGG
>CAKZLX010000231.1 GCA_937127265.1 uncultured Pseudomonadota bacterium | reverse complement strand
TCAGGGATCACTTTGGTGATGGCTTCAAAATTGTATTGGGTATACTCCATCCACGGGGCTTCCATGCGTTCATCACCATGGGTAGAGGGACCAACCGCCAATAGATCCGATGGTGAACACATCCCCCACTTGGTCTCTTCAAAGAGATTGACACAACTCAGCATCGCAAAGGCATCTTTGGTATTTCCTGCGTATAAGGCATCATCAAACTTCTGCGCCAACGCTTTGACTTCGTCGATGCTTGGTTTGTTGGGTGCCTTTTGTTGAGGACGACTGGTAGCAGTTCGGTCTGTAGTGGCAGGGACTGGATTTGGACAACCATTACCAGACTGAAAAGCCATCTTTTCCACATCATCTTTGTTGAGAGCAGGAGTACCCGTCAGGTTTTCCACACGAACCATTCGGGTCAACACATCCTCATTCAAACAAGAAACCCAAGGTGCCGCATTTTTGAGTTCAAAGGTCAGATTGACCATCTGTACATCCATACTTCCGGTTTCGCTGACATGTTCAATACTGTTGATTGTATATGACAAATCGGAACCCATATCGATGCAATACCCCTTCTTTGATGCGGCTGTGATGCTGTGTTGGGCGGGATAAGAAGGTGTAATCTGTCCGGGTTTATCATAGTTGATATAGGCCAGTTCGTTTTCCATCAAACATTCCAAGTTCAATCCTTGACCGACAAACCACTGACCTTTACCGATCAGTTCCCAACCATAGCGTCCATCAGTGGCATTTTGCTCCAAGAAAGCTTTGTCCACGACGCCTTTTACGGTTGCTTCATCCATTTTGGGATTACACCCCCAAAGCATTGCCATCCAAACCAACATACGACTCTCCTTATGTATTTTCGTGTTATTGTAGATTTGCTTTATGGTTATTCTACACCGGTCTTGTTTTCAAATGAATTACCAGGATGCCCCTTGTTTTTCACATTGGCGCCTTGATGCTGTTCGGCTATTCTTACAGTATGTATCACCACCAATCTTTTTCTCTTCGTCAAACCTTAGGTTGGCTCCTCATCGCAAAGAGTTGTCTTCTTTGGCTGGGTGTTTTTGTGGTTCCATTTACACAAATACCGTCCCCGATGAAAACCATCGGAGCGCTTTACCTTGCCAGTTATCTCTGTTGGTTTCTGGGACTAGGCCTGATTGGTAAAGAGGCTCTCACTTGGCTCAAGAACAAAATGAAAGGCATCTGGTTAATCGGCCGAAAACAGCCACCCAGACCAACCGTTAGTTCTCTGCATCCAAACGCAACACACTGTGAAACCGATGACGTCTAGAATGGGCGAACCATCCACCGATCCCCAATGGTTTACCATGCTCTCCCACCCATGAACTGGCGGGCTCATCCAACACAACTATCCCTTGTGAGTCCAGTGCTTGCGCCCCAAACCACCATCGACCTTGCTGATCTTCCACATAGACATGTGCCATCGGATGGATTTGCCCTCTTTCTCGCTTGTGAATCTGACCGAGCACCGCAATTTGTTCGATTTCCGGCAAACCACAAATCACACTCAAGGTGATCGGATTGATAGTCCCTTGTAAACGAAAGATTTGAATACTGTCGCGACCAAAAGTCCACACTTCAAATGGCAAGGCACCCATATACGATCGTTCAGCAACCACTTCAAACAAGTGATCACCTGCTAAACGGGCATCGTTCTCCAACAATGGATGTGTAGATCGATCCCACACCTGCACGGCGACATCCAAATCAATCTGTTGTGCATACGGAGGTACGTCCTGAGATCGAATATGGATTGTCCCAGTGTGAAAATGCTGTGCATCTGATCCCCAAGAAAGGTCTTCACTCATGTGGCAACCCATCGAATAAGAAATGTTGCTCGGCGCTAATATTTCGTACTGGTAATGGAGGATACCATCGTTCCATTGCCGATTGTTGTTCTTCAATACTGTTGACTTTTCCAAACCCTAACGCCAACCATCGACCCCAAGCAGCACTTCGTTCACGTTGTGCAATGAGTCCCAATTCGCGCTTGGCAATATCAGCACGCCCAATCTCAATGTTGATCAGTTGACTCAACAGTTCACCGGCAACCGAACGAGAATCCAAGGCGCGAAATTGGTTCACACAAGTATGTGCAGGTGTGTATTGTTGTTTGGCATAAGCGTATTGCGCACAGACCAACCACCCTGTCCCCCAACCATCAGCATGTTTGTAATGCGAGGGATTTTGACCATCCAACCATGCCAGTACCGTTGCATAGTCCGAACGTACTTTGGTGGAGGTGATCATGCCCTCGGCTTTTTTCAACAACGGTGACCAATTGAAGGCGGGAACCCAGGTTTGCATCATCGTACGTTCATACAGCAGTCGTATATCGGTACGGACAATCGCATCCAATGCTTGCTCTAACAGTTTTGGATTGTCGGACTGAATGGCGATCAGTACTTTGAGCATCCAATGATGAGGGGTATCAACATCCAAAGTTTCTGCAATCACAGTCGTATTGCGAAGACGATCCAACTGAATCCACAATAACCCTTGCCAAAAAGCCAAGAGAGGGTCATCAAACGAGGATTGAATTGTGGTGAGGTCAGCAATCGCAGTGTCCAGATCACCATCATAGAAATGTTGCTGGGCACGGATCAACTGAAAACGATTCTGCAACAACAGATTCGGGAAATCCCCTTCAAACCACTTGTCACTGGTCATCCAAGCCTCCATCTCTTGTCCAGCATTTGACTGACCGCTGCTGAGCCACGCCCCTGCTTGTTCCAATGCCCAGGCTCCTTTGGTTTGAATCGATCCTTTATTCCAAATCGCCATCTGTTTACTTTGCCCAACGGTTTGCGGTGCACTCTTTGACAACCGTTGTTCCCATAAAGCCAATCGTAAAGAGGCATACTCCGAAGATTGCAAATTGTGCACCAACTCTTTTGCCATACCCCAATCTTGGTTGTGTACAGCCTTCTCTGCCCGTAAAAGTGTTGCCAAGGAGGTAAGGTTTGGTTCTTGCATCTGATCGGCAATCACACTCCACTTATCTGTTTCCGCAAACGACAAGGCATATTCTGCCAACAATTGTAACTCAACATCATTTTGTACACTGTCTATATTTCCGGTCAAGGCACGGTGATACCCAGCACACCATTTATCTTCTGGGCAATCGCGTAAACGTAATCTCATACTGTCCAAGTCGCCTTGAGTAAGATGCCATATCACTTGTAAACGGTTTCCAAGATTCGGTTCATGATGTAAGGACAAAGCAAATCGTAACCATTCCATGGGAAAAGGAACTTCAGAGGTGGTTGGATCATACTGTAGCGCCTTAACCTGCAACCATTGCAACAACTCTGTTCCTTGACGAGGATTGTTGGCTAAATCTGCTCTCAAAGTTCGTTCAATACCATCCCATTGGGTACGAGTACCCAGTCCCTTTTCGATATCGCTAGTTGAGGGGACTGTGCCTACTGGTTCTTTCAACACCGCTATCATATCTGTCGGAACGGCCATGTCCGTACCTTGATCCACAGCAAACGGGTCCACATCGATCACAAACCACTGCTGCTCAAAACCAAGATAAGCAACGCCGAGTGTAGCCCCAACTCCGACTAGTGTTCGAATCGTACGCCAACGGTTTCGCCAGCGCTGTTGTGACAATGCCTTTTGCTCCCCTGCCTTCTTTTCACTCATCGCTTGGGTAACCTGTGAATTTTGAATCGAAGCCCCAGCAAAAGCAACCGTTTGACTTGAAATCTTCCAGCTCCACTCTCCGTTTGTACAGTCAAAAATCTCAATCGTGGTTTGCAAACGACCTTGGCCCATTTTGCGAATCATTTCACCGTGTCTTTCACTCTGTGGTCTAGCCGTTTCACTCTTTCGATACTGAAAGATTTGTTCAGCCAGTGGTAATAAATGCCCGCGTTGTTCACATTGGGTACACAACAAGAACGGATGATTGGTTGTTTTCTCAAATTCAACCAAGCAACCAACACAACGTTGCTGAGAAACGACATTGTTTTGGGGTGTTTGCATCACAGTTTTCCCTCATCATACACCAGAAACTGACCTAAGAATGTCAGCATTGTTTCCGAGAGCATAACACGTTTACGAAATGACACCGTCCACTCTACTTATTCTGACTCGGTGCTCAAGACTTTTACCGACATCACTTGCACTTGGTGATGACCGATCACAATCCCCGTCACCAAAATCGGCTGATGAACATAAGACCACAAATTGACATCGGTATGACTCAGCACC
>CAKZLX010000230.1 GCA_937127265.1 uncultured Pseudomonadota bacterium | reverse complement strand
CATGATGTCGGAATCATCATTTCCAGTGGAGATTTTGATGGTTCTGCGGTTCTCGAGCAACTTGCGTAAGGCTTCTACTCAGGAATCCCCAGCATCGTAGCGTTGACTTCCATCCATCCACATCTGGGTGAAGTGTACATACTTCCTGCTTCGTGCTGACGTATTCGCTCTTCCAGTAGAACCTTATGCTCTGGGTTGGTATCGATACGAAGTCGAATCCCCTCATCATCTGCATGAAACTGCATGTAGAAATCATTGGGAGAATCACCCGCCACCAAGATTGGACGATGGGCTTCATCAATCCATTCTAAAATTGCAGCAACTTTCCCTCCATACCAGGTCAGTGGACTGAATGGAACCGTTGTTAATACCGATTGCATCCTCTCCTTGGCGAAATAATAGTCATTCCCCTGACAGCCAGACCGACGTTCTAATGCGCCCACACTGGTTGTCCCATCAGGTCGAGCAAACATCAAATTGACCCCAATCACTCGCTCTGGAGGCAGGTTTAACCCATAGATTGGATTCGAGGCCACCATGCGAACCAACTCTTCCAATGAAGCGGATACAATCCAGACGTCAATACCATTGGCTTGCAACCAGTGAATTAACTCGATTTGCCCGGGAAACAGAGCGGGAATTTGTAAGGTCTTGGTTCCATTTGGCATCGGGGCTTCAATCAATGTCGAACTAGCCATCATCAAATCAATTTCCCGTTGCAACTGTCGAAGGGTAAAACCAGCAAAGATTTGAGAAGCAAACAAATATCCCAAAGCGTGGTCTATCGCACACAGGTCATCATAATAGGATATTATGGTATCCATTTCGCTAGGCTGAACAGGCAATATCTCCGAAGGTGTATCACACAGATGCAACAACCCCTTTTGAGATAACCAACCCAACAAACTTTCCACAAGGTCGTGTTTCCAAATGGTATTGTCAGCATCAAACACTGCAAAAGGATGCGGATTGTTTCGGGTACAACGTTCAATGGCTTCGGTGAGTTGGGTTGTTCGTTCAGTAGACCAATGTTTCATCAGAATCCTTCATTGATTAGGAGAGGTCTCCAGACCATGCGGCATGGAAAAGCGCTTGGTAGTCGGCCTCAGTGAGCAGAATTGGATTGGTTCCAGCAGTGGGGTCCTTGACTGAATCTGGTGCCAACAGTGCACAGTGTGCCTCAGTAAAACCAACTTCGGCTAAGGTGTGCGGGATATTCAAACGGGTACGCAGTTCCAACACCCAATCCAACACCGAACCTTCCAGTTTCAGATAACGAGCCAAATCTGCCATTCGATCTTCAATCTCTGACCAATTGCGCTTTAAAACATAGGGCATCACAATCGCATTGGCCAACCCATGATGAATATGTAAATGGGCTCCCAGTGGGTGGCTCATCGCATGCATTGCCCCCAATCCCTTTTGAAAGGCGGTCGCTCCCATCAACGATGCCGCCAACATATCTGCCCGTGCATCAATCGACTCTGGTGATTCAACGGCAGTTATCAAAGAACGTTGAATCAATTTCATCCCCTCAAGAGCAATCCCATCGGCTTGTGGATGAAAACCAGGTGCACAAAAGGCTTCAAGGTTGTGAGATAAAGCGTCCATCCCCACGGCAGCAGTAATCTTGGCGGGTAACCCCAAGGTCAACGCCGGATCGGCAATCACTTTTGGCGGTAACATCTTGGGATGGAAAATGATCGCTTTTCGTTTCTCAGCCTGATGTACAATGACCGAACAACGACCGACTTCAGAACCGGTTCCGGAAGTGGTTGGCACCGCAACACAAGGTACCATCGCCGATTCATCGACGCGGGTCCAATAATCACCGATGTCTTCAAAATCCCAAAGTGGACGGGTTTGATGAGCCATCAAGGCAATCGCTTTACCCACATCCAAAGCAGCACCACCACCAAAGGCAATCACACCATCATGGTTACCACTGCGCAACATCTCCACACCTTTATCGACATCGGTACCGACAGGATTGGGTTCAATATCAGAAAAGACCGCACAAGAGAGACCGGCTTGTCGTACAATCGAAACGGTTTCAGCGGTGATCGCCAAGATTGCCAACATGGGATCGGTCACCAACAACGGATTTTGCATGCCCAAGGCTCTACAGGCTTCAGGTAATTCTTGAATGGCACCGGTTCCAAAACGAATTGCGGTGGGGTAATTCCAAGTGGTCGTCATATCAGAGTTCTCCTCTACATAGGTTATACTTGACGAAAATGAAAAGATTTTGGACGGGTAAGGTGCTCAAACCCAATCGCAGACAGAGTGCATCCACGACCAGAATTTTTGATACCAACCCATGCTAGTTGGGGATCAAGGTAGTCACAACGATTCATGAACACGGTACCAGTATCTACCTGTTCGGCGATCTGGCGAGCCTCTTTTTCATTGATAGTCCAAATGGAAGCCGTTAACCCAAAGTCTGAATCGTTCATCATCTGAATCGCTTCCTCATCAGAAGCCACCGACATAATTCCAACCACTGGAGCAAAGGTTTCTTCTCGCATCACCGCCATCTCATGGGTCACATTGATCAAGACCTGTGGTGCCAAGTATGGTCCCTGATCTTGATGGTTGGCAAAATGAGTCGGGTCAATCAAAGCAGTGGCACCCTCGGCAACTGCTGCTGCGATATGTTGACGGGCATGATCGGCATTACTGCTACGCACCATTGGACCCAAGGTTGTTTCGGGGTTCATCGGGTCACCCAACACATAGCCCTTGGTCAGTTCGACAAAACGCTCCACAAATCTCTCGAACAAGGACTCGTGTACGTATATTCGCTCAATCCCACAACAAGACTGTCCCGAATTAAAGAAAGCACCGTCCACCAAGTTTTCCACAGCATGTTCAAAGTTGGCATCGGCACGTACATAGGCGGGGTCTTTACCACCCAGTTCCAATCCAGCCCCGACAAAACGATTGGCGGCCGCCTGTTGAACAGCATGACCACCACCAACCGAACCGGTAAAAGCAATAAAATTGACCCTTGCATCAGCGACCATGTCGGCAACTTGTTCGTGGGTCGCATGAAGTGTTTGAAAAACACCCTCTGGTAAACCCGAAGATACCGCGGCTTCTTGTAACCTTTCGGCGACCAATGCGGTTTGTTCAGAGTGTTTGAGCACCACAGTATTCCCAGCAGCCAAGGCAGGAATAATGGCGTTCACAGCCGTGAGATAGGGATAATTCCAAGGAGACAATACCAAAACAACACCTAAAGGTTCACGCTTCACAAATCTGGTAAAACCCTCTTGCGTAGGTGGTACCAAATCAGCCAATGCTGATGGCGCCAGTTCCAACATTGCCACCGCTCGTTGTTTGAACCCACCAATCTCACCCGCTGAATAGCGAATTGGTCGCCCCATTTGCTGGGTGAGTTCAGTCGCCAAAACAGTTTGTTTACTGACAACAGCTTCGACGAAACGATGTAAATGCACAATTCGTTCGGCTAAAGGTGTAGACTTCCACGCTTGAAAACACTCTTTTGCGGTCTGTAATGTGGTATCAATCTCTTCAGTGGTCGCATAGTCCCGAGTAAACAGAACCGAGCCATCAATCGGAGTATGGGTTTGAAAATGCTGTGACATCGACTCTCCAAACAAAAATGAATCTGTTTATTATTCGTTCCAAACAATCTTTTCAAACTGTTTGCGTAACAATCTGCATAAAGGATGGTTTGAATATGGGTATGCTTAAATAATTTCAAAATATCGGCGCAATTCCCAGTCGGTAATCGCCTTGCGAAACTCTCGTTCTTCCCATTCTCGAGTCGCGGCGAAATGTTCGACAAAAGCATCCCCAAGCATTTCACGAGCGGCAGTGGATTTTTTCAAGGCTTGTGCAGCATCCCAAAGGGTGAGCGGTAGTTTGAGTTCATCTGGAATCTCCTGGGTATAAGCATTTCCAATCACCGGTTCTGACAATGCCAACTTGTGCTCAATCCCATAAAGGCCTGACGCCAACACCGCTGACAGGGCAACATAGGGATTAACATCAGCTGCACACAATCGGTATTCCAACCGTTGAGACTTTGGAGAGCCAGGAATCACCCGCAAGGCTCAGGTTCGGTTTTCAATACCCCAAGTGGCATCGGTTGGCGCCCAAGCACCCGGAACCAAACGGGAGAAAGAGTTAATGGTTGGCGCCACCATACACAGGACTTCGGGAAGCATTTTCTGACATCCAGCCACAAAATGGCGCATGGTTTCACTCATGTTG
>CAKZLX010000229.1 GCA_937127265.1 uncultured Pseudomonadota bacterium | reverse complement strand
GCAATAGTTGATGACATCTTCTACCCTATCTTCGATTTGAAATGGTGAATAATAATATAACTTTTGTCATTTATTCTGTTTGATAAGCATTGTCAAGTAAAGATGTCCAAACCAAACAGAGCCCATGTGAAGGTGCCGTCTGTGCCAAGGTAGAACGAGATACTCCAGACAATGATTGGGCAACAAAGTCAACTGTTAACTGTCCTTCTCCTACCGCTACTAGCACACCTGTCATAATACGGACCATATGACGAAGAAAACCCTTTCCCTCAACTTCAAACCGAACCTCATCATCGTAAAGATAGACCTGAGACTTGGTGATAGTGCGGATGGTCGTCTTAGATGAGCATTTGCTGGCGCGATACCCTCGAAAGTCATGATCGCCAACAAACAATCGAGCAGCCTGCTGCATAGAGGGAATATCAAGTGCTTTGGAGATATGCCAAGTGACACCACGTCGAAATGGACAGGGTAAAGAGCGATTCAAAATTCTATACCGATACATCTTGGTCTTACTATGAGAGCGAGGATGGAAGTCATCATCCATTTGTTGAACCAATGAACACACAATATCGGAGGGCAACTTAGCGTTCACCCCCCGAAGTATTTGTTTGGGTTCTCTGGGCTTGGAGACGGTAAAGGCAGCGACTTGCTGCAAGGCGTGAACACCTGCATCGGTACGACCAGCTCCTAGCAGAACAATCTGCTCCTGGGGAAATAACTGCTGTAAACACTGCTCAACAGTTTCTTGAATGGAGCGTTGGTTTGGTTGTCGTTGCCAACCACAATACCCAGCGCCATCAAAGGCCAAATCCAAGCGATAGGTGGGCACGTTGTCTATCCTAACCGTTTTACATTCAACGCTTAGTACTGAAACCGAATTCCGACTGTAAACGACTCTGAATCAAAAGACAAGCCTTCACCATCAAACTCTTGTACGCGATACTCTGCCGACAAATAGGTGTCGGTAACCCCTCGTGTGACTTCCAACAATGACGCTGATACTTCATCAAAACGATCCAACAAAATCTGACCACCTACAGAGTAGTGATAGCCCACTTTTCCACCCGAAACATTTTCGTCTACCGCTCCGTTGGTCCACTTTTCTTGCCAAATCCAATAATCAGCACCAGCAGTGGCAAATGGAACTAGCACTTGGTCATTAAAAAAGTCCAATCGTAAAAGGCCACTGGCTTGTAATGGAATCACTGACAAGGTGTCTTCTTGTGTGCTGGTAGAGCCATCCACACCCAATAAAAATCCTTTCTCACGAATTAATCCAGCCCCTACGGATACCCCCAAAATGTCATAAAGAGCGCCACCAGTTTCAGCGAATAATATCTGGTTGTTGGATGCGGTAAACACCGAGTTCAAGACCTCCGACTGCAAGGTCAAGGGGCCGTAACGCAATTCTGAAAATGTGGACCAAGCCTTTTCTGCGGGTTCTTCAACGGTGTTCCATGTACTTGAAGAGTCCATTTGTGAGGCTGCAAATGCACTCGACAATGCACAAAATCCGAAAATCAATGTCATAAAATACCTTCCTATGGAACTATTTACTCACTCTAACATGGAACCAAAATGGATTCAATTGTCCTTTTGACACTAGACTAAACCATTACGACCAGACACGTCTACGTCTGGCGATTAGGAATGTCCCAAGACCAATCGTCCACCATTCCATCTGGGTAACCACCCCACAAAAGCCTCCCGTTTCACCAGCCAATTGAGATGCTGACAGGGTATCTTTTGGGGTGACCGCTTGTACCGCAGACATTGGACTATACTTTCCGCCCTCATCAAAGGCACGAAGAGCAATATAATATACCTGTTCGTTGTTTAAACCACTGATCGACCAGTCATAGTCGGCATCTGGTTCTAGATCGATTTGCAATTCTTGCTCGGTATGTATATCCCAAACGGGTCCACCTTCTGGATAATCACTAGCAGTAAACATTTCGGTAGAGAGATACACTTGGTAATAATCAAGGTCTGAATCGGCAATCGACTTTCCTGATAACAAAATCGACTCATCACCAAACCCGACTTCTCGACTGGTCAACACTGGTGTTGTGGGTGGTGTATCAATCGTCACATAAACCGCATCATGTCCCTCTCCATCGGTGGAAGATACCACGATTCGAACTGTGTTATCCCCCTCAATAAAGTCATCGGTAATCTCTAGGTTTTCGACAATTGTCTCTTCAGCCTCAACGGTGCCCGATGCTATCACCAGACCATCATCGTTAGCAGAGACTTGTAGTCGAATGGCATACGACCCTGCCTTTGAGCTGGTAAAGGATATGGTAAAAGAGTCTTGGTCTTCAATCACTGAGGGCACTGGTTCTTCAGCCTCTACCCATGGACCGTCCCCCACCACCACTACAGCGCCTCCATCTGTCCCTGCAATGACATAGCCTTGTACACTGACCATTTCTTGAATGTTGTCGTTGATGTCCAAAGGCACTTCGATGAGGGTTTCGGTTCCCATCGTCGCACCACCAGCATTGTAAGTAAAGGCTTTCAAACTGTCTGTGCCAGAATCTGCGACCCACAGTTCATCTTGATGGGAAAGCAATGCGCTGACTTGGTCCAAATCTGCACCCATACCTGCAAATTGCAACTGGTTACTCGAATAAAGGAAGCGATAGACACCTGCCGTACCTCCTGAAATCAACGCATTAGTGGCGTTTTCTTCTGGTAGTACGTCTTCACAAGAACCAGTCGTGGGTCCTTGCTGATCGCGGGTAGCACCGCCGGATACTGGGTCGATCTTCGAAATACTGGTCGAACCATGGGCAACCACCAAAAAGTTTCCCACGCGTTCCATGTCTTTGGGAGCACCATACCCCAAGGTCGTCGGAAAGTTACCACTGTCTTGCTCTGTGGCCTGTTGCAAATCAATCAAATGAACACGTGGATTCCCACCGTTTGGATTTTCAGCCAACACGTAGAGGTTTCCAGCATATAATGATGAGAAATAGAACCCTGTGGCATCAACGGCTATCGTATTTTGAACCATTCCAGTCTGGGGATCAATCTGTAAAATCCCAGTGTCATCACAACCGGCATACAAATCATTTTGTTCATCAAATCGCAATGCTCCCAACGCACCTGAACAAACATCGATCGTGGTGAATGTCCAACTATCGACATCCAATAGGTGTATCTGTCCGGTCGAACCTGTACCAAAAGCGACCCACTGCTGGTCATCCGAAACCACCACATCTTCGAAAGCGGTACTGCGTTCCTCTGTATATAATAAAGACTCAGCACTCGCCGATGATAATGTTAACCAAAGCATCATATCAATTCCTGCGTGTGCAACTGCTGGGCGATGGATAGGGCATTGGACACTGCCAAGGAAACATTATCAGCCTGCAATTGCAGATCAATGCCTTGAATCCAAGGATTGGACTGAACACGTCCGACTAGCACTTCTGACGACCCACTCACCAACCGAAGATTGGGCAAAGTCGGTTGTAAAGTCAGCCATTGGTTTTGGGTCAACACATCCGTCATGTTCTCGGGCATTGGATTTTCACCCAAGGCAATTTGGACATGCATCGATATTCCAGAGAAAATTGGCGCTACTTGAATTCGACTGCGAAAACGATGCTGTTCAAGCAAGGTTAAATCAGCTAGGGCAAGTGCGGCACCTTCTTCGGTGAGTCCAATATCAGACAGTCCCTCTAATGATGGGAGTATGTCGAATGCCAAACCATCTGGAAATACAGACTGTGGGGCATCTTGAAAATTAAGCAGCCCACGAACTTGTTTGGCCAACTCCTCGATGCCTTGTTGACCAAAACGCGATGCCGAGACACTGATTACCGCCGACATTTGAATTGGCTTGAAGTTTTGTACCGCTTGCCAAATTCGTGCCATCATTGCAATACTGGGTGAAGGTAAGGATATCATTCTGTGCGACTGAAAATCTTCTTCTCGATCGGATAACCCTTGTAAAGAATAACCAATACTTTCACCAAGTCCCCCTGTCATATCGACAACTGCGATACCTTCTTCAGCCAGTTCAGGTCCCCATTTCTTGGCCAAGGCAATGGGACAACACAAGATCACAAGGTGCAAAGACGATCGAATATCAGTAGGAATCCCTGTTTCTTGCAGTCCTTTGACCACCAATTCATCTCCATCCACATCAATGTGCTCAGCAGTACTGGCCAATGAGGCAAACACATGCATCTTTCGAATGGGAATGTACTCGCCAATTCGTTGCAGT
>CAKZLX010000228.1 GCA_937127265.1 uncultured Pseudomonadota bacterium | reverse complement strand
GACGGAAAAGAGTTGGAAGAACTTAAATTCTGGGTTGATGATGGTGATGCCAAAACTGAAGATGGAGAACTGCGTGAACTCTCTGAGTTTGGAATCCAACGTATCAACATTCCGAAAAAAGGTGAACTCAAAAGTACCACCACAGCTCTAAAAGAAGAATTTATTCCACCAAAGTCATAATCACTACATGGCAACGATTGCTTCATAACAACAAAAATTCATGAAAAAGTAAGCCCCAACATGGACATAGTTCGTGTTGAGGCTCTTCGAATATCTTTGGGTTATGATTAGTTTAATACACGCGTAACTGGATTTGGCGTTCTCAAAGCAGGAAGGTCTTCATCAGGAATCCGTTGACGTACATTGTATTCGATCATCGTCGTTAGGGCATTGAGTGGTAAGTCGTTGTCATCATGACCAAACGGTTCTTCAATTTCATCCCCTAGTGCATCGATCCCCAAAAAAGCATACCCAACGAAGGCTACAATAATTGGTGTTTCGTAGCCCAACAGTGACACCAATCCAAAAGGAAGCATCAAGCAATATATGGCAACAATACGATGGAGTAAAATGTTGTACGAAAAAGGAATCGGTGTACTTTTAATGCGTTCACACCCACCTTGAAGGTTGGTAAAATCAGTCAGTCCTTGCTCAAGAGATGGAAGGTGCATTGGGTGAATATTTCCATTGGCATATTCTACTTGAAAACGGTCGGCCAGCCGCTGTAAAAGAGCGATCGGACGGTTCAACTCATCTTCAAGAAATTCAATATCTTTCTCTGATAATAAATGCTTTACCTCTTCAGGATTCCACTTCCCTCGTAAATGTTGTCGAAGTAAATGTACATAGGCAGCAACAAACCGAATATACTCGTGACGTGAATCCTCATCCGTTTGTTCAATCAAAGTCAGAATACGACGTGTAATGGTTCGAGCGGTATTCACAACACCACCCCACAACTTACGTCCCTCCCAAAACCGGTCATAACTAGTGTTGTTACGGAAACCCAAAAAGATACTCAACACCAATCCGATCAGGGTAAAAGGGATCATAGACAACCACGGTCCATCGTTCCCAAACATTTTATACAGTAAAGTGATCAGAATCGAGTTACCAACCACGACAAATAAACGCCATTGGATATCTTCGTAAATAGTACCACGAAGATGAAATAAAACAGAATACCACGAAGCAGATTTCTTTGGAACGATCATTCTTCCCCCATTGTACGTTGATAATCTAGTCTAATCGTCTACTTTTGACAAATTGTCTATGGAGACAATGACCAGCCACCATCAATAGCGAGGACTTGCCCCGTACAATACTTAGCCGAGAACAAGAAAAAGACCACCATATCGGCAACATCCTCGGGGATTCCCCACCGCTTCATTGGTATCTTCGATCGAAGATGTGAAACAGATGTATCGTCTTCCTCTGGAGCGAGAACAATTCCAGGACCGATTGCATTGACACGAATATGAGGTGCCAGTTCGACGGCCAAGGAACGGGTTAGCGCGACCAGTCCTGCTTTACTAGCGGCATAGCCTGCATGATTTGGCCATGGGGTGTGATGACTGACATTGTCCACCACGTTGACAACGGCTCCTTCATGAGAGCGCAAAGAGAATTGAACCGCCGAGATGATTTCCATTGGCACCATGGTATTCAATGTCCAGTGTCGTTGATCAATCTCATGAGACCAAGTATCCAATGGATTCCGTACAAACAAACCCGCATTGTTCACCACACCCACAATATCTGCTCGACCGCTTATCATTTGCGTAAATTCTTGTCTTTGTATGCTGTCCAATAGATCGCAGGCAAACAAAGACACCAAGTGGGGCCATTGAACCTGTAACGACTCCGCTTGGTGTACTGAAGTGTGATATTGCAACAATACCTTGTGACCTTGCTGACAGAGAGTCTGAACAATCGCCGATCCGATACGTCCAGCCCCTCCAGTGACCACAACTGTCATTGGTCATCCACGAACGTTTTTCAACATTTCCTTGATAACCTTTTGGGCTTCTTTGTTTTTCAGTTGCTTGGCAACCGTCAAGGCGTTGTTGTACATTTTGGCAGCGCGGTCTTTGTCACTACGTTCCTCAGCCAAACGACCCAACTGCTGGTAGATGGTCATCGCTTTTGCACCATCACGTGTTTCTTGGATAGGTTGTAAAGCTTGCGCCAAGGTTTGCTCAGCGGCAGAGCGTTCACCCACCTGGAGTTGTGCTTGTCCCAAATGGAACATGACTTCTTTTAAGAAACCTTTGTTATTTTTGTCGGTCAATTGGAGCGCTTGTTTCAACAAAGCAACTGACTCACTCGGACGTTTGAGCATCAGTTGGAAGAAACCAACATTGTACAAGTCTGCTGGCAAAGTACGACGATCTTTGGTAGCGTGACTAATTTGCAAGGCTCGTTGTGCGGCTTGCAAGGCAGGTTCGACTTGTTGTTGGTTGAAGTGGGCTTGGGCTAACATTGCACACACTTGACGCTCTTGTGGGGCTGCTTTCAAGCCTTGTGCCATCTGCTGTACTTGAGTCAGGACTTCAGCAGCTTTGCCAAACTGACCAGCAGAAAGCAACATCTCACCCATCTGAACACCAGCATCCAAAGCCAGAGCACCTCGTCCAACTTGACCAGCCATACGATTGGCTTCAGTGAAGTATTTTAATGCTGAATCAACTTGCTTACTTTGCTTGGCAACCAATCCACGAATGAAACTGGTCAATGCGCGTAACGGAACGGCTTCGGTCAGTTGGTCTGCCTCATTGACACGATCCAAGGATGCATTCGGTTTGCCATCGTTAAACTCAACCAACGCCAACTGCGCAAGGGCTTCCGCTTGTTGCATTGGAGATTCCAACTCACGGTACAGTTCCAATGCTTCGGCAGCACGTTCACGCGCACGGTAATGATCTTGACGACGAGAGTCCAAACGAGAACCACTCAACTTCAAGAATGCCTTAAAGCCTTTGTCTTCTTCGTCCCGAGCAGCACCCCACGCCAAAGCCTCTTTGAGCAATTCTTCGGCTTGCGCCACATCACCCATACGAGACATCCGTTCACACAAGTTCAAGTAGGTTGTGCGAATAAGAGCATCGGACCAGTTTGCGGCACTGAAGTAGTTGACGATATCCCGTGTAAGATTCCACATTTGTGGTTGATCTGCACCCAAAGCCACATTACGCATCACATCAGCACGTTGTTGAACACCAGCGTTGGCATAGATCTTGAGGGCTTTGATGACGTAGCCATATCCGGCGGGGGCTAAGAAACGCTCAATGAAAGCACCGGTATTTCC
>CAKZLX010000227.1 GCA_937127265.1 uncultured Pseudomonadota bacterium | reverse complement strand
TTGTTGGTAGTCTCAACCGCCGCAATTTTGGTCATCACTCGTTCCATCTCCACACCGTTGAAGAGTGCCGTGAACATTGCAGAATCCATGGCGGCTGGAAATCTGAATGTACAATTCAACCAAAGCAACAATGATGAAGTCGGTAAAATGCTGCAAGCCATGCAAGCGATGTACGAAAAGTTGCGCGAAATCATCGTACAGGTCAACCAAGTATCCCTCGAAGTGTCTGCCAAAAATGAACAGACCAACGTGTTGGTAAAACATCTCCGACAAGGTGCCACCGAACAAGCCTCTTCTTTGGAAGAAGCACTGGTATCAGTACGTCATATGGTTGATACCATCCGAAGTAATTCTGACCATGCGGTACGTACCGAACACATGTCGACCCAAACCGCATCGGATGCACAGTTAACCGGTCAATCGGTTTCCAAAACAGTATCCGGTATTCTCTCCATCAACGAACGAATTTCCGACATCGAAAGCATTGCCAAAAAAACAAACTTACTGGCATTGAATGCCTCGTTGGAAGCCGTACGGGCTGGCGAGCACGGTAAAGGCTTTGAAATTGTGGCCAATGAAGTCCAACGACTGGCCGAACGATCACAACAAGCCGCCGCCGACATTGTCAAACTATCGAGAGACTCTGCCAACTCGGCTCAACAGTCCGGAGATATGCTCGATGCACTGTTGCCCAACATCGACGAAACGTCCAAACTGGTTCGCGAAATTGCCGATGCCTCAGAAGACCAGCGAGACTCTTCTCAACAAATCAGTGTCGCTTTGCAACAATTGGAACAAATCGCCGTGCAAAACTCTAGCATTGCAGTTGAATTGGAAACGGCCTCCACATACATGCAATCTTTGGTCGAACAGTTACAAGGACTGATGCGCTTCTTCCATGTCGATGAACAAGGTGCCCTAGATGTTGTCGCTACAGAAAATGATGACACAACAATGAACCCTGTATAAACCTGAAAAATATCAAACCAAAAAGCCACCATTCCTGTAGGAACGGTGGCTTATATTGTTTCCAAGGAAACGATTCAGTCAGATAGACTTACTGTGCAGTGGCAGTAAACTCAAAAGCAACCCCACAAGGCATGGTCATACCAAACTCTTCCAACATCGCACAGTCAGCACCTTCACAGGTCATGTCCATTCCCAAATTCCCAACCAGTTCAGTTTCTGATGAGAAGGTTGTACTCACAGAAAAGGTTGTGGTAAAAGTCATATCGGCTTCTGGCTCTGATTCTGATTCTGAAATTGGGTCACAAGTCAGGTCCATACCAGCCAAAGTACACGTGAAAGTCATGCTGTCACCTTCTTCGCCGATCGTTAGTGAGTATGCTGCATCACCAGTCATGGTCAGTGTAGCTACAGTACCTTCACCGGTGGTTTCTTCTTCACCCATACCACAAGTATCTTCGGTCACAACTGGCTCAGTAACATCCCAACCACCTTCTTGAGGAGCGAATGCAGTTTCGGTGGTTTCTTCTGATTCAGAAGCGGTATCGTCTGTTTTGTCTCCACAAGCGACAAGGGCAAGTGGCAATAATAAGGTCCAAGCTTTCATGGTTATCTCCATTGTATTGTTAGAATGTGCAGTTGCACAATTGTTGTTATAGTTAAACTTATTTGACATGTCAAGTCTTTTTTTATTGTTTTATGGACACTGTTCCATTTCCATACTGCAAGATTCCCACCCCGTTGGCAGGCAGCCGTTACTGAACCAAGTACATTCCCCCACGGCTGGATCCATGGCATACTCTTCAGCCTCTGTACACCCTATATCTGCCGAATGACATCCCAATTCAATCGTGGTATCACTGACTGTAAAACAGGTGTTGTCTTGATCAACGGTGATTTCACGTCCTGTAATGATGGCACAATCACTGCGCTCACCGCACTGATCCACACTGAGTTCGATACAGTCTATCAAAATGTCGGTGGCCGTATCTTCACTTGAGGGTTCTGTACTGGGTTCAATCGCTGGCTCACTGGCAGTGTCTTCTTTTTCACCACAAGCCAACAAGGTACTGAGTAGGATAATCATTATTCCTCCAGATAGGGTTGTTTCGTACGAAATATATTATGCAAAAAGGGTGCCAATTTTCATCGACACCCTTGAATCATCATGATGAACACATCGAATATTAGATAACAACGCCCGTAGGTCCAGATTGCGAACCAGATTGTCCACGCACTTCTGCCCGCAAGTCCTGCAACAAAGTCCCCAACAGGTTTTGTCCACGTCCATCATATCCAGAACCCCAAAACGGGTCGCTTTTAATGTGTACCAAAGGATGGTTGTGGGTGGAGAGCAACAACTCTTTTAAGTCGAGGTCTTGGGTAAACTTGGCGTAAATGGCTTTGCGCATCACATCACCCTTTACCAAGTCCCAATCTGGTCGTAAGGAGTAGTTATGTCCCAACTGAAAGGCTTTCATCGGACTAGCATGACGAATAGCGGCTTTGGCTTCTTCATGATCTGGTTGTCCGAAACTTTTCATACACTGGTAATAGGCTTCAGAATTGGCATACTCTTCTCTCTCTACAATGATCGGTTTGGGAGAAAAGTGAAAAGTGGCATGGACATTGGCGAATTCCGTAGCCCAAACAAAATGACCAAAGTGTTGTTCACAAGCCTTCACTGTTTTGACGTAGGGTGCACCACCAATGGCACCTGATACGGCGATTTGTGGTACCCATTCTGGCAAGGTGCATTGAATCCCCCACTGTTTGACCAGTGCTTGATGAAACGGATTGTCAGCAATATAGCAGTAGGATTGATTGATTTGCTTTGGTAAAACCAGCATGGTGTAACTCCTTGGAGTGGTTGAATAGAAATAACCAACTATGCAAACCAGTACACACAAAGCATGCTCTGACGTCGCTTTAGCTGTTTATTTTTCGTGGCCGCAAGCTGAGTGCTTTCAAATCACCACGGTCTATATAACGATCGAGGGATTATTTTTCGGACAAAACAGAATATCTTTTGGAAATATCAACCACTGGTAGTTCTGACCACCTTGTAGTATATCGTGGTGATCGAAATCGTTGACGACCATGCAAGTGTTTCATCTCTTTTGGTGTCACGCCAACCCGCATGGTTCCACGACCAAATTTCTGATTGATGCGATCCAATAACTGCATAATACTGTGGTTGGTGGGTGCTTGAAACAATGACAATTGTTGAACATTGGTCGATACCAGTTCGGTTGCAGCCAATGTAACCCTGTGCACACCGAAGGGGTTGGAGGACAGAATTTCAGTACACATCTGCTCAAACTCAACCAACAGTATCCGTGTATCGTTTGATGGAACCAACAGATGTCTATTTCGTTTACCCAAGTTGTGTCGTTCACCATACCCACCTGATAAAACCAAACTCACCTGACTGGCATACACTTGTTTGTGTCGCAATTTTTCAGCAAAAGATTGGGTGAAAATCTTGACTCGTTGCTGAATCCGTTTCGACGACCACAAACATTCGGATAGGGAACGAGAAAAAACAACACTTTGGGGTATCGGTGGAGCTGGATTGAAAGGCAATTCGTGGTGTCCCTGCAATTCTCGCCAAGTTCTCCAACCGGTAATCGTGAAGTATTGGCGAATCCACTGGGACGAGCATTGGATAAAGTCAAAGGCAGTATGAATACCTTCGGATTGTAACTTTCCTACAGAGGCACGCCCAATCCCCCATACGTCGCCTACCTGAACAGTTCGTAGAGCCTCGTGTCGATCTTGAACAGTAGAAATGACCGCCACACCTTGTCCCAGCCATAATTGGGGCAATTTTCTTTTCTTGACCAGATGATTGGCGAGTTTGGCCAATGTTTTGGTTTGTCCTAGGCCAACAGAAACTGGAATTCCAACTTTATCCCATATGACTTGTCGAAGTTCTATCGCCTTTTCTTCCCAGATATCGCCTGAGAAGACAGAAAAATCAACAAAAGCTTCGTCAATTGAATATACCTCTACCTCAGGACATCGTTCACCAATCACCTCCATCACACGTCTGGAAATATCGCCGTACAGGGTATAATTAGAGGAGAAAACTTCTATTTGATGACGACCTACCAACTCTCGAACTTCGAAGAATGGTACACCCATTGGAATACCTAAGGCTTTGGACTCATCGGAACGCGCCACCACACACCCATCATTGTTTGACAATACGATGATGGGTGTGTGACGTAAGTCTGGACGAAACAAACGCTCGCATGAAGCATAAAAGTTGTTACAGTCTACCAAAGCAATCATCGATACTTACCCCTCATCAACCGGTCGACCAGTACAAGAGTGTATGGCGTATCGCACAACACCCCACACTTCCCAATCGATGTGCTCGTGGAGTTGGATGCTTGGATAGGCTGGATTTTCGGCCTGCAAAGTCAGTCGACCACTGTGTTTTACCCAACGCTTAACGGTAAACTCACCTTCAACGATTGCCAAGACAATATCGTTGCTTTTTGGACGCTCTCCTCTTTCTACCACAATTAAATCACCATCCAAAATCCCTGCATCTCGCATCGAATCTCCTTTGACCCGTACAAAGAAGGTCGATGTTGGTTGGCGAATCAGTAGTTCATTGAGGTCGAGCACCTTATCGATACTACCTTCGGCCGGAGATGGAAAGCCCGCTGACACGGTAGATACCATCAGTGGCAAGGATACATGCGACAATTCCGAATACGATGCACAGGAAACGATATCTAAAACATTATTGTATTTGTATGACATAAAAACTCCATCTATGTCATACAACTATACTGAACATTTGTTCAATCGTCAAGTGCTTTTATTCTTCTGGTTTCGATAGACCCTGAAGATAGGTACTTACGTTCTTGCTCCCCCTGTCATCACACAGCCATAACGACGGCAGATTCTCCATTCTCTCCAGCATCAATTTGGCGCGTTTGTCTCCATTGTACCAATAGGTACCCACCCTTGCCACAAAACAGCACAACCGATGATGGTCAGACTTTCCGAGCGGTTGGTGAACCTCAACCACCGAACGAGCAATATTGATGTGTCCGCAGTTCAAGTCTCCAATACCTTGTGGGTATAATACCCATAGTTGCACAAAGGTACACCATCGACCCGCACGATGTACATAACGGGCTTGAAACAACATTGGTGCGAGGTCTGTTTGTGGTTTTAATACCAACAGAGCATCTCGATGATATTGACTTTGTTTAGACATACTCTCTACTCGTTAGTAGTTGTCTAGGCAAAGTGACATCAATCAAAATCAGGTCTGATCCTCTTGCACTATTTCTTCGCCCACTCCATCTTCTGAAGGAGCCTCTTTTTGTGGTGTCTCATGGACTCCATATCGTTCCCAATAAGCGCAAATATCAGCGAACACTTCCTCTCGTTGGGCAAACATATTCATTTGCTTCAAAGCGATAGTAAAGGTTTTGGGCTCTTCTCCCTTGCCAATCAAAGTGATTTTGTCAGTCAATGCGTCGACCAATCCCTCGACGGTTCCTTTTTTACCTTTTACTTCAACAACGTCTGCCCACATCAGCGTAAAACCCTCATCTTGCCCGGCTTCCATATCAACCACGTTGATTCCGATGGGATTGAGCACAACCCGAT
>CAKZLX010000226.1 GCA_937127265.1 uncultured Pseudomonadota bacterium | reverse complement strand
ATCTCATCGGTAATCTCGCCCATCAACGAATAAAGATGCTTGGCTTTTTCTTGATACTGTTCGTCTTTGGGTAACTGTTCAATTTCAAAACTCGACCAGTGCAAGCCATAATTGTTTTCGTTGCCCAGTAACCACAACAGTACCCCTTCCACATCTTTGTACTGTTCAACGACGGCTTTGACTTCAGCAATTAGCAATTCTCGGGTACGTGGATCGGCATAATTGGTCACCGGAACCCAATTGCCATCAATCTCCATACCATAGCGACCAACGGTGTGGTTGATCATGGTGGTAATACCGTATTTCTGGTAAATATAGGTGACCCATTTGGGTGGTATTCCGTTGTATTGTCGGATGGAATTCACACCCATTTGTTGCAACAGACGCATTTCTTTATCGAGGGCTGCTTTGATCATCCATTCTGGTTCAGCCCAGAAATTATAGGAATAGTTAGTACCAATCGGTACATAGCCCCAGTTCATTCCCCGAATAAAATAAGGTTCGCCATTAAACAGCAATACTTGCCCACGCTCATCTTTATAGACTTCGGCGACTTTATTGGAGGTAAAGCCTGACAGTGTAGGTTGAGATTCTTGCTCTTCTATCGAGGCACTCAGCTGTTCAAGTTCAGAGGTAGTCTCGGAGTCAAGGATCTCACCAACAGTTGTTTCTACTGATTGGGTTGTGGATGAAGAGAGTGGCTCCGCAGAAACATCGAAGCCACTCATCCAATACAAGGTTGGGAGCAAGAAACACCCCATCGCATTCTTACTCCCCCTCATGATTATTGATTGGCGCAAGAGTTGAATACGTAGGACTGATCACCAGAACCAACCAACCAGAAACG
Source organism: uncultured Pseudomonadota bacterium (assembly GCA_937127265.1). GTDB lineage: Bacteria > Myxococcota_A > UBA796 > UBA796 > UBA796 > CAJWHX01. The sequence goes on along the minus strand of CAKZLX010000226.1, from coordinate 3,649 downwards.
GTTGAAGAAGTTTACGTAATCCGTATTGATAGCATTGCAGGTTGGCCCGGCATCAGCACCCACCAAGGCTTCCCAGTTACCGTCAACCACAAACAAAAACTCCATGTTTTCGCCAGGTGCTGGATCCAATAAAAACTGGAAGTGACCATCCGCGATCTTGGTAGCCAAAGGACCTTGTGCAGCATCCCAACTCCACCAAGGACCGACTATACGGGCTTCAGCTGCGGCAGCATCAGTGTAGAGATCAATGGTGACTGGCTGTTGTGAAGTCCAATCTGTCTGTCCACACTCAAAACAAGTGCCAGGATATTCAGTGGTGTTTCCATCACCGGGCATCCAAATACGATTGGTGAAGCCACCACTTGGATTGGTCAAGTCAGCACAGAAGCCAGCATTGGTCAGATCGGCCTCAAACTCACCATCGACGATCCATTTGTATTCCAATGGTTCAGTCAACACGTTTTCAAACTCAACGGTGAAAATGCCATCGCCATCTGGGTCAGTGGCTTCTGGTCCCGTTGCAACATCCCAACTCCACCAAGGTCCAGTCAAACGGACAGCGGTATAACCAGAACAAGTGGTATCCAAGTTCAACTGCAAGAATGAACAGTCTTGATCGACAAAATCGCCTTCAACTTCAGTAGCACCTGGGTTACGATCTGGATTGGTATCGTCACAGTCGTCACCACCTGAAGCGATCGAGGCATAACCATCTTCATCAGTATCCAAACCATCAATGCCGTCGCAGTTGTTGTCGACACCATCACCCACGGTATCTTCAGCATCTGGATTCACACTCGCGTCGTCATCATTGCAGTCATCGGCAGCTTCAAAACCGTCGCCATCTGCATCAGTAACAGTTTCTTCGGTATCCGTTTCTTCGGTGTCGGTTTCCTCAGTATCGGTCTCCTCAGTATCCGTTTCTTCGGTATCGGTTTCTTCAGTGGTCGCAGTATCGGTTACTGCTCCAGTATCTTCGTCTTTATCGCCACAAGCGATGAATGACCCTAAGGTCAATGTGATAATCATAGTTGTCATGATTGTCTCCATATAAATTTTGGTTGTTGATTGTGAAATGAAAATTGTTGAATCTTAAATGTGTTGAATACTAATCTCTTAGCCTTCCATCTCGGCAAATAGTAGTGGGTTGGAAAAAGCCTCTTCCAATAATAGTGTAGCGGCTCCCTTGGCGACCCCTTGCTCACCCAGCGAACTCACTTGAAGGGCATCGATTCTCATTGGTGACCACAAATTTTTGGTCGACATCGCTTGGCGTAAAGCGTCGACAAACTGAGGAGCCCGTTGGGGAATCGGTCCCCACAAGACAATTTTATGTGGGTTTAACAAGTTGACCAGTATCGAGAGGGCAACGCTGAGGGCATCGGCAATGGAACCCGTCACGACCTTAGTGGATTGAGGATCGTTGTTTAGCCAGTCACTGGTAGATATCTGCGGAGGAAGATACTGTTGTAAAGCATTCAATCCAATGTGGGCTTCCAAACAACCGTACATTCCACATCGACACAAGCCCTCATTGGAGATGGGAACATGTCCGAGTTCACCTGCATACCCTGCATCACCGAGCAAAACCTTACCGTGTTGTACCAAACCGGCACCAACACCGGTTGCCATCTTGATAAACACAAAATCTTGCACCCCTTTGCAGGTACCCCACCACTGTTCTGCCAAAGCGCCAAGATTGGCATCATTACCCACAAAAACACGAAGACTTAATCGACTTTCCAGTTCTGCTTGTAAATGGATACCCTTCCACGCCGGTAAAATACGAGCGGACAATTCCCCGTCCACAACCGGTGATGGTACGGCGACTCCAACCCCCAACAGTGGCTTCGAGGTTCGTAATGTTTCCACCATCGTTTGAATAGTCGACAAGGCTTCTTCTGGCTGTTCACCACAAGCCAAATCACTTTCCAAAACCTGTTCGATTTCCCCACGAAGGTTCATAGAGAGCACCGCAATATGAGAGGCTCCCATGTCCACACCAATCACACGACAACAATCGGGATCAAGTTGTAAAACACGCGGTGGTCGACCACCACTGCTGGCCGCCAGATGGGTTTCTTCAATCACACCCAAGGTGGTCAGTTGTTCTGTCAAAGAAGAAATAGAAGAACGAGATAGCCCAAAATGGCGTGATAAATCGGCGCGTGAAGTCCCCTCCGAGGTCCAAATGGCTTTGAGAACACGGGAAAGGTTTTGCTGGCGCAGCTGGCGCGTATCGTAAATTGAATCTGTCATTTCAATTGATTATAGCACTTTGTTCGGATTGAGAACAAAGTTATTTTACAATTTATCTTGAATCGAGTCGGTAATTTTCTGCACAATTGTGTTGATACTCGAACCATCATCGGTATGAACAGGTTCTAACACTGTCATGCCAACGGTTAGATCTTCAGCCATCGCCAGTTCACCAACCCGCAAAAAGAAAGAGAGATTTTCCACTGTCTCATGATGACGATCGATTAATGTTTCTAATGTAATTACCAAAGGCACGACCAAAATATGGACTGGCTGGTACGTTTGAAGATGCTTTATAATTTGTGTTTTTAATGTAGAATACATACTTGGTGAGCGAGCTTTAACATAAGCTAGATTCCCTAGATGCCAAGTTTCTACAACGGTATTACCTGAACGTTCAAGGTCTCGTTGCATTTCTATTTCACAGACCCTTTGGTCAAAACTTTCTTGTGGTATATCTGCCAATTGCTTGGCATCATTACGCAATACCTCTAGACGAAGTCGATACCCGACTTCGTCGTCAAATCGCCATCCCAATCTAGTAGCGACCTGCTGTCCTATGGTCGTTTTCCCACTAGAATGGGCCCCTACAAACACCACAATTGTATGTGTCATACTAACTCCTTGACAAGATGATCACGCACAAACTGAGGTCCTGACAGCCTAAATTGTTGGCTATTCATCGACTCTTTTAAATCATCTCGATCCATACATAATCCAATTCGACCATCGGCATACATGCGAATGGCATGAATACCCTCTGTACACTGTTTTTTCACAGGACAGTCCTGACACGATTTCCAAGGAGCCAATGTCCCAAGATGTTGATCTTTAATTTCTACGCGCATCGGACCACCCCATCCAAGATGCAAGGTATTTAATGAATGAGAATCAACATCCCTCCTCACGGTTGGCTGACCAAGTAAGACTGATAATCGTTGAATCAAAAAAGCGGGTGTAATATCTGTATTTTTTAGGTCATCAAGCACATTGATAACGACTTTATACTCTGACATTGCCTTCAGAAACAACAGCAAATCAGACTCAACGGTCGATGAAGAATATACATAGTTCAACTTCAACGGTCGATTTTGAGACAACAAATAATCCAAGGTCTTTTGACGATTTAACCAGTGCTGTTCGCTTTTTGAATTCCGAAAAAAGAACTCTTTTTGCCAACCGTGAATCGACATATTGGCTCTGGTCAGCCCCATTTCAAAACACCGTTGTAATCGATGAAGAGGAAGTGAACCTGCAGTAATCAATGATACATCAATATCTGGATATTTCATTCTCAACCGAGAAACCAACAGTGGAAGGTCCTTGTACAACAATGGCTCCCCACCAACAAACTTAACTTTACGCACCCCTGCATCGACCATCTCTGAGA
>CAKZLX010000225.1 GCA_937127265.1 uncultured Pseudomonadota bacterium | reverse complement strand
CCAACAGTTACCTTATTGGCGAATGGTTCACCAGTTCGACCATCAAAGAGAACTGTTTGTCCATCGTCATCCAAACCAGCTAGACGTAAATACTCTTTGATTTCAGATTCCGAAGCACCATCAAACACAGGTGTCGCAAGCGTCACACCTTCTTTATACTTTTGACCCAATACTTTTAGTTCGTCGTAGGTCGCATCTTTCAACAGGGTGCACATTTCAGGAGAGTTTTTATAAATAGCCAACAAGTATTGACGTACCTCTTCAGCATCTCGACCTTCTTGGATCATGGCTTGCAATTTGTATCCCAAACCACGTGCAGCCCAACCCAAGTGCGTTTCCAAAACTTGTCCCACATTCATACGAGATGGAACCCCAAGAGGATTCAATACCACGTCAACTGGCGTACCGTCTTCCAAATATGGCATGTTCTCAACGGGCATAACGCGCGAGACAACCCCTTTGTTACCGTGACGACCAGCCATTTTATCACCCACCTGTAACTTACGTTTGATCGCAACATACACGATGACTTTTTTGATAATTCCAGGAGGAAGATCGTCCCCTTTACTCAGACGCTCAATCTTCTCCTCATGACGACGTTCTAAGGCACGTGTTTTATCGGCAACAGTATCAACAATATCCCAAATCTCAGGACTAATATCTGCATTGACGTAGTCAAGATTTTCAAACTCATCCAATCCCAACTTGCTTAGTTGATCGACTGTAAGGATATCACCTTTGCTCACAATTTCTTCATTGGCTGAATTTTTATAGGCTTTCTTGACTTTTTCACCTTCAAGTAAGTGAATCAATTTACGCTTTGCAGATTGACGTAAAACACGACATTTCTGATTCAAATCGCGACGAATTTGCTCTTCTTTGTCTTTGGCAATTTCCTTGGCACGATCATCTTTTTGTTCAGAATCACGATGGAACACATCGGCGTGGATAACAATCCCTTCACAACCTGGTTTGGCTTTTAACGAGGAATCTTTACGTTCATCGGCTTTTTCACCAAACACATTCCGAACCAATCGTTCTTCACCTGTCAATTGGCGCTCACCTTCTGGAGTGATTTTACCCACCAAGATATCTCCTGGACGGACGTAAGCTCCAACGCGAACAACACCTGACTCATCCAAGTTACGACGTTTTTCATCTCCGACACCTGGAATGTCATTGGTAATCTTTTCAGGGCCCAACTTGGTATCACGAGCAGAGACTTCAAACTCTTCAATATGAATAGAGGTATACACATCTTCTTGAACCAAACGTTCTGAAATCAGAATTGAATCCTCAAAATTGTACCCTTGCCAAGGCATAAAGGCCACAACAGGATTTTGTCCCAAAGCCAACTCACCATATTGAGTTGCAGGTCCATCCGCAATGATATCACCGACTTCTACTTTATCGCCAATACGAACCAACGGACGTTGATTGATACAGGTAGACTGGTTGGAACGACGGAATTTCGTTAAGTTATAAATCTCAACATCACCACCAATATCCCCATCCATTTCAGTTGCTTGAAGAACGATACGCTTTGAGTCTACATCAGTGATAATTCCACTACGACGAGCACGTGTACATACACCAGAGTCTCTGGCTACGGTCTTTTCCATGCTGGTACCGACCAACGGGGAACGCGTACGAACCAAAGGCACTGCTTGACGTTGCATGTTTGAACCCATCAAGGCACGGTTTGCATCATCGTTTTCCAGAAATGGTACCAGAGAAGCAGCCACCGAAACCATTTGGTTTGCACCAACATCCATCAGATTCACATCTTCTTTGTTAAACAAAAGTACGTCACCATCTTTACGGGCTGTAACAAAATCATTGGCCAGATTGCCATCTTTATCTAATTCCGTTGCCGCCTCCACGATTCGTTGACCGCGTTCATCCAATGCCATGTAGTATTCAATGTCATTGGTAACCTTGCCGTTTTCAACCTTACGGTATGGTGTCTCAATAAAGCCATGTTGGTTTACACGTGCGAATGAAGCCAATGAAGCAATCAAACCAACGTTCGGACCTTCAGGTGTTTCCACTGGACAGATTCGACCATAGTGAGTTGGGTGCACGTCACGAACTTCGGATCCGGCACGCTCACGTGTCAAACCACCAGGACCCAACGCACTCAATCGTCGTTTGTGTGTGACTTCTGACAATGGGTTTGTTTGGTCCATGAACTGTGACAACTGTGAAGAACTAAAGAACTCTTTCACCGATGCGTTCACTGGTTTGGCATTGATAATGTCTTGAACAGAACCAGCCTTTTCATTGAGTCCCATTTTTTCTTTAATGGTCTTTTCCATTCGAACCAAACCAGTTCGGAATTGATTTTCCATCAACTCGCCAACGGCGCGGATACGACGATTACCCAAGTGATCGATATCATCGACTTCCACATTTGGTTTATTGTTTTTCAAATCACAAATGTACTTTACAACACGAAGCAAATCTTCATCTTGTAATACTGTCATTTCATCGTCTGGTGCGTACTGCTCATCACCTTGAGATTTATACAATTTGTGATTCAACTTCATACGCCCCACACGAGACAAATCGTATCGAGTTTCATTCAACAATCGATCAAAGTATTTACTAGCATTTTCAGCTGTTGCTGGATCAGAAGGACGTAAATGACGGAAAATTTGAATCTTTGCTTGGTCAATAGGTGTTTCTTCACCCTTTTCAAGATCTGGTCTCTCATCAATCTTATCAATTTGCAATGTGTCTCTCAATGCAGGAGAAATCAACTTATTGTCAATTCGTACTGTAAAGAATTCAGTTATCCCAGCACCGATTGCCCGTTCAATAGCATCTTCTGTTAAACGTTCATTGGCTGCAATGATAACGCCTTCACCTTCAGTCACTTCACGAACTTGAAAGTCATCATCGACTACTTGATAGGTTTCACCTTCACCTAAAATTGCATTTGCAGAATACATACGTGGCCAGGCATCTTTGTTCTCATCAGCATCGCGACTACTGTTTGGAAACAGATATGTGCGCTCACATTCCATGAGAACAACCTCAACTTCCTTTTCAATCCCCAGAACAGTTCGCTTCACTGTTTCGGCATGCTTTTGAATCTTTTTGAAATCTCTCTTTTTGATTCGATCGCCTACATTTAACTCATGAACAACTTTACTTTTTTTGTAAATACTTCCAGTTGCGCGTTGGATTTTCAACAGTTCTAGTGGTGTTTCTTTGAACCACTTCAATTGCCCTTTCACCTCTTTACAGAATACACGTTCAATATCATAGAAATAGGACATCAAATCTTCGATGCCATACCCAAGAGCACGAAGTAAAATGGTCGCAGGCAATTTACGTCGACGATCAATTTGAACATACAAGTGATCTTTGGCATCAAATTCAAAATCAATCCAAGAACCGCGGTTTGGAATGATACGTGCGCTTAATACCTCACGGATACCAGACGTATTCTTTAATTTTTTGCGGGCGAAAAACACACCTGGTGAACGATACAACTGTGATACGATTACGCGTTCAGTCCCATTGATAATGAATGTTCCGTTTTCTGTCATCAACGGAAGGTCGCAGAAGAATACTTCTTCTTGAATTGCAGAGGCAAACTCTAATTCATCAGACTCTGGACTTAAGATGTAGGTGCTGAGATTGACAGTAACCTTCAATTGAGCCACATAACTTTGTCCCTTTTCACGACATTCATCAACATCATACTTTGGCTCTTCAAGTTCATATGAAACGTACTGTAATTCCTTTTCACGCTTGAAATCTTGAATGGGAAATACTGAGCGAAACACTGACTCCAATCCAACCTTTGGATTACGCTTGTGGGAAGGAATGTTTGCTTGCAAAAACTCTTCGTAACTCCGAAGTTGTATCGCAATCAGGTTATCAAAATCAATCGCCGCAGGATTTTTGGCGAAGGAGCGACGAAAACGGTAATTGTTGGCCAGCAATTTTGACATGTGGGCTCCTCAAAATGCATAGTGCATTGTTTATAGTAAAATACTCTGATGAACCGGGTAAGTGACAACGATCCAACAGAGATTAAAGTAAAATTGAAATAAAATAAAAAAGAAAATAGCGTGTGGAGACCCCATTCATTTAGAGTAGGTTCTCCACACAGTGATTGAACATTACTTGATAGTAACTTGACCACCAACACCTTCAATTTTCTTCTTGATGTCTTCAGCGGCATCTTTACTAACGGCTTCCTTGATAATGGCAGGAGCACCTTCAACCAAAGCTTTGGCATCTTTAAGGCCCAAACCAGTAATACCACGGATTTCCTTGATAACCTTAACTTTTGCTTTAGCGTCAGAAAGACCAGTCAACTCAACGTCGAATTCGGTTTTTTCTTCAACTTCTTCAGCAGCTGCACCACCGGCGGCACCACCAGCAAAGGCCATTACAGGAGCAGAAGCAGAAACACCCAACTCATCTTCGAGTTTTTCGATAAGTTCTTTTACTTCGCCCAATTTCAAATTTTTGATGTATTCAATTACACTTGCTTGATCTACAGACATGATTAATTCTCCAAAAGAGTCATTTGTGAGTTTGTTGAGGATCTATTCCTCAGAAAGTTTATTTTCATAGTTTTTAAGAAGATTGACAAGGTCACGCGCAGGTCCTTGGATAACACCAATAACTTGACGTGGTCCTTCTTGAATGGTTCGCAACAATGTTGTGAGCAACTCTTCCTTGCTTGGAAGATCCGCTACTTTATCCAATTGCTTTGCATCAAGTACATCACCATCAAAGTATCCACCTTTAACAACAAAAGTAGATCCTTTGAACTCAGCAGTTACTGAACGAATTGTTTTAGCAGCATCGATTGCATCATCACCAGAGATGACCACACCAACCATTCCACTTAAATATTTGTTCAAATCTGCTTTGTCAGTATCCTTGACTGCAAGGTTAATTAACGTATTCTTTTCAACACGATATGTCAAACCTTTTGCTTCGAGGGTACGGCGTACAGAGTTTACCTGTTCAACAGTAATGGTCTTGTAATCAACCAAAGCAACCAATGGTGCTTCAGCAAGTTGCTCGCGTAAAGCGTCAACACGTGCTTGTTTTTCAGCTCTCGTTGCCATTTTTACACTCCCTCCCCTGCCAGACGAACAGCTTCATTGACGTCTAACTTGATTCCAGGACCCATCGTTGATGAAACAGTGATGGATTTTACGTATGCACCTTTTGCAGATGCGGGCTTCAATCGAATCAATTCCTTCAACAGTTCAAGGAAGTTTTCTTCCAAGGCTGTTGCATCCATTGAGTTGCGACCGATGCTTACATGAATAATACCAGCCTTCTCAACACGGAAGTCAATCTTACCGCGTTTCAAGGCCTTAACAGTGTCCGCCATTTTATCAGCTTCTACCACGGTACCAATTTTGGGATTGGGCATTAAGCCACGAGGTCCCAACACACGACCGAGGTGTCTTGCCAACGATGGCATCATCTTACGAGTCGCAACCGCTTTATCGAAATCTAACCAGTTCTCATCTTTGATCTTTGATATCAAATCGTCCGAACCGACAAAGTCTGCTCCTGCTTCAGAAGCGAGGCTTGCAGCTTCACCTTCAGCAAACACAAGAACTTTTACACCTTTCCCAGTACCGTGAGGTAATGAACACGCTCCACGAACCATTTGATCAGCATGTCTTGGATTTACACCCAATCGAACAGCTACATCAATTGACTCGTCGAACTTGGCACTCGCTGTTTCCTTCACAGAAGCAAAGGCCTCTGTAACACCATAGCGATGATTTCGATCAACTTTTGCTTTCAACGCAGACAATCGTTTGCTTTGTTTTGGCATAGTCTCACCGAACTCCAAGTGGAGTAGTTGTGGGAAGTTGGGGTAAACGAGTGCGAATCACTCTCCCCCATGCTTCTCCGTTAATAAAAATCGTTTACAAATCGTTATACGAGGCTTTCGCTTGCATTTAACATCACCCTTCACCCTTCACCCTTCAACGTTCAACCCCATAGAACGTGCTGTTCCTTCGATTGTTCGGATTGCAGATTCCATTGAACTGCAATTGAGGTCAGGAAGTTTGGTTTGAGCAATCTCAGCAACTTGTGCAGATGTAACCGTACCAACCTTATTTTTGTTTGGCTCACCAGAACCACTTTTGATACCAGCAGCCTTCAACAATAAGAATGGTGCAGGCGGTGTTTTCATTTGGAATTTGAAAGACTTATCTGAAAATACTGTGATTACAGTAGGTACAATAACGCCATCTTTGGTTTGGGCCTGTGTGGCAGCATTGAACTCTTTACAAAACAACATAATGTTCACACCAGCAGCACCTAACGCAGGACCAATTGGTGGCGCTGGATTTGCTTTACCAGCGGGAATCTGAAGTTTAATAACCTTGCTTACTTTCTTAGCCATGACGGCTCCTTTTGTTGTGCGTTATTACTTTTTCAATCTTGCGATCGTTACACTATCTGAAATTTATTAGTTTGCATGACCGAACTTTAAATAGAACTATTATTTATCCTGGTGAGAATCTATCTTCTTCACTTGTGTAAACTTAAGATCCACATTATTGGTTCGACCAAACATTTTGACACCAACTGTAACCTTTTTATTCTTTTTGTCAATACCTTTAATCTCGGCGATCATAGATTTAAACGGCCCATCAACGATTTCAACATCTTCGCCTACGTTGACAGAAAGCACCACCTCGACTTTTTCTTCTTTCTTTTGTTCTTTGATCCCCAATAGTTGATCAACCTCACGTTTCTTGAGAGGTGCCTCATTGATCTTTGAAATTCGATTGGTTTCACGGATAATTGTCTTGGTTGTGTCATTCAAAACACAATTCACAAATAAGTACCCTGGGAACTTGACCACACTACGCTCTTTAGAACCATCGTAAAGAACTTTGCTTTCCGGAACCAATACCGGAGAGGTATAGGTTTCTACTTCATCACCGTCTACTGTTATGGGACTTCCAAATAGTTCTGCAACCTCAGGTTTAGCTTCAATTGCACGTTTAATTTCAATGTCCAATAACTTCTTGGCCCGCTTTTCAGAATTGGTGAGTGTATGCACGACATACCATTTCATTTTACTTGTGGACATTTCTACCTCATTCCCTACAGATTTCTACAAATTACTAACGGACCTTAATTCGGACTTGGATTAACTTGCTGTATAGAGTACCATTTGGGTAACTTCAGCCCAAACATAATCATACAACCCTAACGCGGCTGCGATGAATAGTGTCACTCCAACAACTACCACCGTAAAATTGACAGTTTCATCCTTTTCAGGCCAAGTTACTTTATTCAATTCTTCAATTACTTCATCTGCAAAAGTCACGACTTGGGTATTTCTCATAAGGGCTACGAACGTTCCCACCCCAAGAAAGATCGCCGCCATTGCGCTTGCAGACATAAATCCGACAACAGGATCACCCATCTCGAATCGAGCCATCACAGGAATAGCAAGTCCTCGAAGAGCAACTGCTAATAACCACGATAGGGCCAATAAAATAAATGCAATGGTCTTTGTATTTTTCACAATTTACCTTTTATTCAACACAACAAATGCCACGATCCGAAGACCGTGGCACCGCTTTATAATGTGAGATTACTCAACGATTTTGGTTACTTGACCAGCACCTACAGTACGTCCACCTTCACGGATAGCGAAGCGAAGACCTTCTTCAATAGCAACAGGCTTGATCAAAGTGACTTTGAAGTCAACATCTTGGTCACCAGGAAGAACCATCTTACGTGCAGGATCTACGAAGTCAATCGCACCAGTTACGTCAGTAGTACGGAAGTAGAACTGAGGACGGTATCCAGCTTTGAACTCTTTAGAACGTCCACCTTCTTCTTTAGACAAGATAACTGTTTTACACTCAAATACAGTGTGAGCTTTTACAGTATTTTGCTTACAAAGAACTTGACCACGTTCTACTTCGTCACGCTTAGTTCCACGAAGAAGAATACCAGCGTTATCACCAGCGAAACCCTCATCCAAGATCTTACGGAACATTTCGATACCAGTTACAGTAGTAGAAGGAGTGTGACGAAGACCAACGATGTCTACAACATCACCAGTACGAACAACACCACGCTCGATACGACCAGTTACAACAGTACCACGACCAGTAATGGTGAATACGTCTTCAACAGGCATCAAGAAAGGCTTGTCAGTATCGCGCTCTGGAGCATCAATGTGTGCATCAACTGTGTCCATCAAACGACGGATAGCACCACGACCGATATCAGAGTTATCACCTTGAGTGGCCAACAAAGCAGAACCAGGAATGAAAAGTTCATCATCAGAATCGAAGCCGTTGTCGTCCAACAACTCTTGAACTTCCATTTGTACCAATTCTACCATTTCATCGCGCTCATCTTCATCGAACTCGTCAACTTTGTTGATAAATACAACGATTTTAGGAACGTTAACCTGACGAGCCAACAAAACGTGCTCTGCAGTTTGAGGCATAACACCGTCAGTTGCAGAACATACAAGGATAGCACCGTCCATCTGAGCAGCACCAGTAATCATGTTCTTAACGTAGTCAGCGTGACCTGGACAGTCAACGTGAGCGTAGTGACGAGACTCAGTTTCGTACTCTACGTGAGCAGTGTTAATGGTGATACCACGAGCTTTTTCTTCAGGAGCTGAATCGATATCTTCGTAGTTTTGAGCAACACCACCACGGTCATCTGCCATGGTCATTGTGATTGCTGCTGTCAAAGTGGTTTTACCGTGGTCAACGTGACCAACAGTACCGATATTTACGTGATCTTTCGAACGGTCAAATTTTTCTTTTGCCATTTTATCCTACCTTTTGGGTTTCCCCTGTGAGTGGTTAATTGTGATTGTCGAGAATTTAATGAATGCACCACT
>CAKZLX010000224.1 GCA_937127265.1 uncultured Pseudomonadota bacterium | reverse complement strand
TTCGTTGCGTAATAACATTCGAAAATCACTGGCATCCAACGAGTGGTTAGTCGATTGGTATAGTGCCAAGACTATAACATTACGAATGGCTTTATTTAGTGGCGGAAGAGCAGAATAGTTGATGGCAACAGGGTCTGGAATAGAGAGTGGTCTTCGAGATGAATTATGCTGGAGAGTCCAACTATCTTGAAGTGCAATTTTAGATCTTTTCTTTACATTCTTAGGATGATGAACTACATATTTTTGCTTTTCTATTTCTAATAAAACTCCAAAAATCAAAGCCTTTTTATATGACTCGGGGAAGTCAGTCTTGAAGTATTTGTTAACATGTGAAAGACCGTTGATACCAACGATAAATAAATGTTGTATGCCTTGATAAATATCATCACTGGTACAAGGTTGTGTCTGCTTTTGTAAGTATTGTAAAATGATTTTAGCGAGTTTCTCATTTGTAAAACCAGATAAATTATTTAACATCATCACACCCCTAAAAATAGTTACACACCAACCCTAACAGGTTCGCCCCCCCCCGCAGAAAAAATACCAACAAATACCGAAAACAACCAAATCCTACACCAAGTGGCAAGCCACCGAATGACCCGGTCCAACCTCGCGCAGTACTGGTGGAGCACCCGTTTTACACTGCTCGGTAGCCAGTGGACAACGGGGGTGGAAGTGACACCCTTTTGGTGGGTTAATGGGGTTGGGGACTTCACCACGGAGGATGATGCGGTCTTTCTTGCGACGAGGTTTTGGTTCTGGAATCGCTGAGAGCAAGGCTTGGGTGTAGGGGTGGAGTGGCTTGCTGTAGAGTTCGTCACACTCGGAAAGTTCCACAATGCGCCCTAGGTACATCACCGCAATACGGTCGGAGATGTGCTTGACCACCGAGAGATCGTGGGCAATGAACATGTAGGAGAGGTCGTATTCGTCTTGCAAGTCTTGGAGAAGGTTGATGACCTGTGCCTGCACCGACACATCGAGGGCCGATACGGCTTCATCGCAGACCACGAACTTGGGGTGAAGGGCGACAGCACGGGCAATCCCGATACGCTGACGTTGACCACCAGAAAACTCGTGGGGATAACGGTTGATGTAACTGGCTTGCAGTCCCACTTTGACCAAGAGTTCCTTAGACATTTCGAACTTGTCATCACCCTGTGCGATACCGTGCAGTTCGAGCGCATCACCGATGATCGAGCCGATGGTCATTCGGGGGTTCAAAGACGAATAGGGATCTTGAAAGATGATTTGCATGTTCTTGCGAAAAGAACGCAATTCGGATGCTCCCAGTTTGAAGATGTCTTTGCCCATGAAGTGGGCTTCTCCATCGGTGGGTTCAATCAAGCGAAGTAGGGAGCGACCAACGGTGGTTTTACCACATCCAGACTCACCAACAATACCCAGTGTTTCTTTGGCGTGGAGGTCAAAAGAGAGGTCGTCTACGGCTTTAACTGTCCCTTTGAGAGAGCGAAACAGTCCTTTGTAGATCGGGAAGTATTTTTTGAGACCGCGAACTTGAAGCATCGGGGTGTTGTTGTCAGTGGACATTATTCCGCTCCTTGGTTCGAATCGTTGGTTGAACCTTTCGATTCTTCGGTGGCATAGTGGGCTTTGGCTTCTCGCCAATGGTGGCAGGCGACGAAGTGATCGGGCTCGATTTCTTCCATTTCCGGTTTGGTATTGCACTTTTCAGTGGCAAAGGGACAACGGTCTTGGAAACGACAACCTTCTGGGAAATTGTAGGCAGAGGGAACCATGCCGTCGATGGTAAACAGGCGTCCACCTTTACCCACAAGGTCTGGAATACTCTTAAACAGGGCAATTGTATAGGGGTGACAGGGGTTCTCAAACAGCGAGAATACATCGGCGTTTTCGGCCACGTGACCGGCATACATTACCACTACATGATCACAGGTTTCTGCTACTACTCCCAAGTCGTGGGTGATCATGATGATGGCGGTATTGCGTTCTTCTTGCAGTTTGTTCATCAAGTCCAAAATCTGAGCTTGAATGGTCACATCCAGAGCCGTGGTTGGTTCATCGGCCAGCAACAATTTGGGTGAGCAAGCCAGTGACATTGCAATCATGACCCGTTGTCGCATCCCACCGGACATGTTGTGGGGATAGTTGTCCACCCGCTCTTCGGGAGAGGGGATTCCGACCTCTTCAAGGAGTTTGATCGCTCGCTCTCGGGCTTGTTGTTCGGTGACGTCTTCGTGGTTTAAGATCATTTCCATGATTTGATCACCCACCGTATAGACTGGATTTAAGGAGGTCATCGGTTCTTGGAAGATCATGGCAACTTCTTTGCCCCGAATTTTACGCAACTCTTCTTCACTCAGTTTGGTGAGGTCGGTACCTTCAAACAAGATTTGGCCACCGACAATTTTACCGGGTGGTCGAGGTATCAGTCCCATGATGGAGAGGGCAGTTACCGATTTACCACAACCGGACTCTCCAACGACCCCCAGGGTTTGTCCCTCGCGGACTTTGTAGGATACACCATCGACTGAACGAGCCACACCCATATCGGTAAAGAAGTGGGTTTGCAGATTTTTGAGTTCCAAAACCACAGGACGTTCGTTTTCTGTTGGTTGCACTGTTTTTTCGTCTGACATCATCTTTTCCTACATTCGATGGGCTTATTTACGGGCTTTGGGGTCAAGGGCACTACGCACACCGTCACCCAATTGGTTGAGCAGAGATACGGTGATGAAAATGGCAATTCCCGGTGTCAAAATGAGGTGCCAAGCAGAGGTGGCATAGCCTTCAGAGAGCGTTTGTCCCCATGAGGGTACCGATACGTCTCCCAGTCCCAAAAAGGAAAGTGTACTTTCAATCAAAATCGCCGAGGCAACACCAAAGGTGGCATTGACCAAGACTGGTCCTAGCGCATTGGGCAAGATGTGTTGAAAGATGATGCGGTGGGTGGGAAAGCCAAGGGCGATGGCGGCGTTTACAAAGTCGAGGTTTCGCAAGCGTAAAAACTCACTACGCACCAAACGTGCTACCCCTGTCCAACGCAAAAGTCCAATCACCATCATGATGTGGAAAATGCTTGGCTTTTCCACAAAGGCAAGGAGTGTCAAGATCACAAAGAGCGAAGGAATCGACATGAAGATTTCAATGAACCGGACCACCAACAGGTCAACAATACCCCCAAAGTATCCAGCCATGGCCCCAACAAAGATGCCGATACTGACATAAATGGAGACCGCAATCACTCCAATTGAAAGTGCAATACGGGTTCCATAGAGCATCCGTACTGCCACATCACGAGTCGATTGATCAACACCCAACCAGTGCTCTGCCGAGGGTTTGTCCAAGGATTTGAAACCTGTTTTGCGATAGCCAAAGGGAATCACTGTAAAGGTGGCATCAATGGTGGTGCTGTCGTCTGCTTGTGCGGCAATATAGTCTTCGTGGTAGGTACGGTAAGGTTCTTCGTACGGTAGAGCCAATAAGGCGATGTAAGAGGCAAACACCAAACCAACCAAACTCATGGTCATCGTTTGAATCTTGCGTCGACGAGGACGTTTGAGAGGTTCATTTTTTTGGAGATACTTTAATCCTCCGTACCAAATACCCAGCACCGGAACTGAAAGCACCATCAGCAGGTTGAAAAATATGTCGACCGCATTTTCAAAATAGTTGCGATCAAACAACGAGGAGAACCAAGGGTAGGTGGTGACACCATCTTGCGTCCAAATAAAGGGACGGTCGGAGGCGACAAGTGGAGAGTAGATAGCTACCGCAAACAAAGCAATCAGTAAATACAATGCATAAATGGCATAGGTGTTTTTACGCAACTGACCCCAAACGATATCACCATAGGTCAGATCTTCTTCGGCTTTCCCCTGTGAGGTGGCGGCAGTAGAGGCAGTAGCAGTGGTTGTAGACACTTTAGACATGAGAACCTCGCCTATTAATCAAAGGTGATACGGGGGTCAACCAGTGCCAACAACAGGTCACTGATCAGCATCCCAATCAGAGTGAGTGAGGAGGCAATCAATAAGATCGCCATAATGACGTTGTAGTCTCGAAGCATAATCGCTTCAAAACCCATTTTGCCCATACCGGGAATACCAAAGATCACTTCGATCACCACCGAACCACCAATCAATACAGGTAATAAGGTTCCCAAGAGGGTGATGATAGGAATCATCCCGTTGCGAGCGGCGTGTTTGATGATGACCACTCCTTCCGATAATCCTTTGGCACGAGCCGTACGAATAAAGTCAGCACGAATGGTGTCCAATAAACCAGTTCGGGCATAGCGAGAGAGAGCGGCAAGGGCACCGTAGGTCATACAGATGACCGGCAAGAAAATATGGTGCAGGATATCTGTGAGGTGTTCTAGAGTGGTCATCTCCGAGGTATCAATGCTTTCAAATCCCGCAGTCGGAAACCATTGTAAAGGACTGCCAATTGTAAAGAAGTTCAACAAGACCACCCCTACAAAGAAGGATGGCAAGGAATACAGCATGAACAACACCAGTGTGACCAAACGGTCAGGGGTACTGTTTTCATTGACGGCCGACCAGATACCCAGTGGTAGAGAGATGAAGTAGGCCAGCGCAACCGAGGTGACTGCCAATGACAAAGAGTATTTGAGTTTACTAAATACCTTTTCCAGCACCGGTCGCTTGTCCAAGTGCGATACCCCAAAGTCCAAGCGAATCAAGTTGCCCCAGTATTTGGCAAAACGAGTATCAAACAACAAGATACTTGTTT
Organism: uncultured Pseudomonadota bacterium; assembly: GCA_937127265.1. Lineage (GTDB taxonomy): Bacteria > Myxococcota_A > UBA796 > UBA796 > UBA796 > CAJWHX01. The sequence continues at coordinate 4,161 of CAKZLX010000224.1, read as the reverse complement.
TCTGGGCACCGCTATATTCAAAAGATTTTTTGTTGGTATCGTACCAAGTGTTCCAAAAAGCCTTGCTTTCTTCTTCTGTGGTGGCTTTATTGTCCTCAACGCCTCCAGCCATGAAGTATTTACCTTTGAAAGAGGCTATCTCGGCTGCAATGATTTTGTTTTCAGCTTTTTGTTCAGCGGTCAAGTCTTTCCGAAATTCGCCATTCAAACGCTTACGCGCATTGATGGTCAGGCGTTGAGAGGCCAGGGCACGCATCGCAACATTGTCACTGTTGTTGAGAATATCCATTAAGGCCGGCACCGCATATCGTCCCCAGTTTTCAACGGTTTCTTGACTTTCAATGCGGGTTGCCGGAGAGACAGAACCATCTTCATTCAAAATGTTGGTCAGTACTGCCGATACGTCTTTTGCAGATAGGTTGTATCGAAAGTTCAAGAGCACTGGTTTGTCGAGGTTGAACTGTTCTTTGAAGATTCGGTAAGATTCTCGCTGTTCACCGGTATTCGCCTGTTGTCCACCTTCGGCCCCCGCCTGTTTCGCCCCAGGATTTCCCGGTGCAAAATTGACAATGGTAAAGACAATCAAAGAGATTGCTAAGAAGGTAGGAATCATCAGCAAGAGTCGTTTGATGATGTAGGTAAGCACGTTGTCTCCGAGGCTGTTCGATTAGTCTTGCATGTACCAAGCACGTGCATTGAGATAAGGACGGGTGACCTGCGCCTTGGCATTTTTCAATTTGGGGTTCGAGTAGAACATCGAGCGACGGGTGAAAAAGAAGGTATAGGGTTGTTCGTCATAAATGAGAGCATGGAATTGATGGGCCAGTTCAATCCGTTTTTGGTCATCAAATTCGACCTCCAAAGCTTCAATGATTTTGTCGGCTTCGGCATTTTTGAAAGAGATGTAATTTGAGGATTGGGGTACATCGGCTTGAGAAGAGTGCCAAATTTGTCGGAAGTCTACATCGGGGCCAGACACCCATGCCAAGGTGACCGCATCAAACTCTTTGGAATTGGTCTTTTTCAACAGCAACGACCATTCGGTGGGCTGTACGTTCATTTTGACACCAATTTTGGCCAGGTCTTCTTTGAAAATGTCCCCAATGGTTTTGTATTCTTTGGAGGAACCAAAAATGGTGAGGGTGAATTCAAACTCAACCCGTTGTCCTTCAACTTCCTTTTCAACAATCCCATTGCCATCGGTATCTTCCCAGCCGGCTTCTTGAAGTAAGGACTTGGCTTTCTCCAAATCGAAAGGAATCGGTGATAAATCATTGTTGTAATAGGGAAGAAATGCGGGGATTGGACCGGTGGCTCGTTTCCCCAATCCCATCATCACGTCATTGAGTAGCATGTCGGCATTGAAGGCGTGACTCATCGCTTGCCGAACCCGTTTGTCACTAAAATAAATGGTGTTGTTGTTCCATCCAATATAGAAGTAGGTGTGGGTCCAGTATTCTTCATGTCCAAAAGTTCCGTCTTTGAAAGGAGAATCTTCTTCGCCTTCGAGGACTTCAACACGGTATTGTGATGGTGAAAGACCGGTGTAGTGCAGTTCATTGGTCTTCATTTTACGGATGCGTTGTTGATCTTCGTTGATGATTTGAAAGATAATTGATTTAAAAGCATTGCCACCAAGTGGGTACATCGGATCTCGTTCGACCACAATTTTGACACCAGGTTCAAACTCAATGAAGCGATAGGGACCTGCACCAATGGTATTGGGATCATACCAGTGCGCCTCGAATTTGGCACCCAGATTTGAATCTTCGTATCGTTCTCCATTTTCATCATAGGCATATAAAAACTCTGGGATGGGATAGATACCACGAACCATCAAGTCTTGGGTTTGTGTTTTCTTGTTGAAAGAAACGGTAAAGGTGAAATCGTCGAGTGCTTTGTAGGATTCTAAGTTTTTGTAATAAGAGCGGAGTGGTGCCGCACCGGCGACTTGATCGTTCATCACCATATCGAGCATGTGTACCATATCGTGTGCAGTGACCCGACATCGACCATTCTTGAAGTGACCTTGGCGACAGGTTTGACCTTCTTTGAGCCAAGCATATTGTGGATCGTCAATGTCCAATGTGGGGACATGCCAATAAACATCTTGACGAATCTTAAAGGTATAGGTCAAAAAGTCTTCGGTTCTGGACATGTGATAGGCCAGTTCAGGATGCCATTTGGTGGTGTCCGAAAAATGACGACGCATCAAGGCGACGGTGATGTAGTTTTGCATCAAAGAAACATCGGAGCCGTTTTGGGTCAAAAAGTTGAGTCCTTTGGGGTCGGAGGTAAGGTAGGCCAGTAGTGTACCGCCTTTATTCGCACCTTCGGGAACCCACTCTTCAGTGTCTAGTGTCAAGAGATTGCTGGGGTCATCAAACGCGTGGGCATATTGGGCGAATGGTCCTTTGACGTTGGAATCTGGATTGGCCACGACGGTTTGAACAGTGCCTACAGAATTTTCGGCCAGTTTGTTGGCTTCAACTGCTTTGGATTCTAAATTGTCATTTTGAAATAGGATAATGACTTGGATGATCGCAACCACCACAAGCAGGGCAATGGTAGTCATTGATCGCAATAGATTTTTAAACATCGATGAGCCTCAACAGACAAAGTGGAACAGGACATATAGAATATGCAATATAAATGATTGAACTATGTATCTAATGTGGTCATTTCTGCAAGTCGATCTCCTATTGTTGATGGGAAAAGAATACGGTTGGTCAGGATGTACGATATAAAACGCATTCAGAGAGGATTGTTTGTCCTCAAAGATTGTGCTACCTTTAGTAAAAGATACATTTGGTTACATTTGTACTAAAACTTCTGATGTGAGACTGTTATGCAAGCCACCGACTTTACCATCAAAAATGGAAGCAAGACCCGTGTACAATTTATCAAGTACCACGAGGCTGCCGACCAACAACCATTATCCAAAAAGGCTGCCGAAAAATTAGGAATATTTCCTTCCTTGGCTTTGGCGTCCTTGGCGGCTTGGGTTCGACAAAATGGTTTTGATGTGGATTTGATTGATTTACACGTGGAAAACATCTATCCGAAAGATGCAGCTGGTCGTGTACGCGACTACGATCCACACATCGTGGCACTCACTGCCAAAACATTGGGTTGGCCTGCCGTGATCGAAATCGCCCAAATGGTTCGTGAAGCCGCACCCAAAGCAATCGTGGTTGTGGGTGGTCCGCAACTGTCGATTTATCCCGAAGAGTCTTTGTCTTGGGATTGTTTTGACATTGCTGTGGTTGGGGATGGTGAGGAGACCCTGCTAGAAATCTGTGAGCGAATTCAGTCGGGATCGGATTGGACTGATATTTTGGGAACCTGTGTTCGTTTACCGGATGGCTCTGTGCGTAAGAATCCGGCCCGTCCACTCTCTAAAAACATCAACAAGTATCCGATGGCGGCATGGGATTTGATGACCGTCAAAAATTACCACTGTTTGACCCTCTTAAAACCTTTTGCTACGATGGTCACCACCCGTGGATGTCCTTGGCACTGTGGGTACTGCTCACAGGTCTATTCTGAAAAATTGCGTTTTCGGGATGTGGAATTGGTGGTTGACGAAATGGAGTACTTGGTCAAACATCATGGTGTCAAAGAGATTGTATTCTTCGATGAAACCTTTACCATTGGTAAAAAGAGGATGCGCCACTTTTCCAACGAGATATTCCGACGTAATCTCAAAGTAAAGTTCAATATTCGCGCCCGTGTCGATACCATTGATCGCGAAGTGGTTCGATTGTTGAAACGTGCTGGGCTTCGCTCGATCCACATGGGTGTGGAAGCAGGGACCGATCGGGTACTCAAAATTATGAACAAGCAAATTACACTTGAACAAACCAGAAATGCCTTCCGTATTTGTCGTGAAGAGGGTGTCGATACCCGTGGATACTTCATGGTGGGATACTACGATGCCGCCCCGCAAGACGTGGAAGACATGATTGAATTTGCCTGTAGCCTTGGGCTGGACTGGGCATCGTTCTCAGTGGCAACTGCGCTACCCGCAACTGACTTGTATCGAATTGCTCAAGAACGTGGCTATGTTGACGGAGATTTCTGGAAGGACTACACCATCAACGGTGGTGGAAACATTCCGCAGCTTGAAACAGAAACCTTCACAGCAGAACAGCTTCGTGC
>CAKZLX010000223.1 GCA_937127265.1 uncultured Pseudomonadota bacterium | reverse complement strand
CCACGTAGAGTCCCGGTGTGAAACCTTGAATGGCCGAAGAATATTCGACCGTGATGTAAGAACCGTCATCCCAACGACCTCTGGATACATAACAAGGGTAGTCCCACCCATAGCCTTCACACTCTGATTGGGTGTAAGTCAATCCACCATTGTCTGTTTTGTGTTTGGGATCGAAATTGACCCCGTTGCTTTGAAACACAATATTCGATTGTTCGGAGAGGGTTGCCGCTTTGAGGAGTGCTTGTGCATAGGACTTTTCTGAGGCTGCAATTACAAAGGATACTTCGGCGTATTGATTGAACATGATGTCTTGATCAGTCACGATTTCTGCAGCGGTGTTGGTTGGTTCTGCTAGGGCAGTGGATAGGATGAGGGAAAGTAGCATAGTGTCCTCTTGGTTTCATAAATATTGAACTAAGTATAGTCGATCTTTCATCATGAATGTCTGAAAAATAAACCCTTCGCAATCATATAAAGAGGAGTAGAGGGAGGATGAGGTGTTTGTTTGGATGATATGGTTATCGACACAAGTTTCTTGGACGATGAATTCAAAATTGAAACGCAATTGGCATTGGGAAACCACACCCACCATTGAGATTTGTCCCGACTCAAATATATCGATTTATCAAGTGGTCGATGCCTTGGAGTACTGGATTGGACAAGGGGTTGCTGTTCCTATTCAAGGGGTTCATAAAGTACAACACTGCAATCCCAAGAAAAAGAATGTTATCCAAGTGAATGCACACATTGATTTTGATAGAACCCAATATAATGCTGTGACCGATATAAAATGGTACAACTATGGTCAAAAGAATGATCAAACAATTTATTATATTGACCATTGTCAGATTCAATTGCCCAACGATAGACTTGGTGAGATTGAAATTGTGTGGCATGAGTTTGAGCATGCCTTAGGACTAGGACATTCACGGCATGAAATCATGCAAAAGGTGTACTAGTGATAGCCTTCACTCGGAAACCGCAAAATCCTGACAAGTGGTCACCGCATTGACGGTGTCGGTGGCACAAACTTTGACCTCACCGGCTTGGACAAAGTAAATACTAGCGGGGTTGGAGGAAGCTTCTACGCCACCTTCGCTGACTTCATCAATGTTGTAGCCAAGTACAGCGGCTTCTGGTGGTTCGATGCTGATGTCGGCTTCGACTGTTCCCACGATGCGTTCCCCTTCAAACTCGGGGATGGGAATGAATGCCGCTTGTGAGCCTACTTGGACGTTGATGGTGTCACCTTCGGCCGCGGTAAATTCTTCGGCTCCCGGTTCACGAATCCAAGACAGGACTGAAACGGCATCTGGAACCACAAAGTTCAGGGTAATTTGGTCAACCAATTCATCTTGCAAGTATGATTCTACCATGAAAGAACCGGCTGTATCGGCTTGAACAGAGAATCCAGGGACACCGATGTCACCGTCCAATAAAGATTCAGAATCGACACTCATGCTTTCATCAGCACTGCTGTGATAGACCAAAAATGGTTGATCGCCAACGACTTTCCAACCACGAAGGGTCAAGGTGGCTTCAATGGTTTGAGGGTAGCCCACAGCCAATTTGGCTTCGTTAAGACTGAGTCCGTCGATCTTATAGCCAGTGACGATGGTATAATTGATGTTACCCAACTCTCCACTGGACAACAGGATATCGTTTTTGCAGGCAAATAGAGACAATAAGAAAAGCATGGTGACTCCAATAAATTTGTATAATGGATTATATCGTTTTTGATTTTATAGTGATAATCTGAAATCGATCGGTTTTATTCCATACAGCTAAAACTGGCGTAGGGACAACTTTCGGCGACAATGATGTTTCCGCTTTCACAGGTTTCGACCACCTCAAGACATTCTTGATAGAGTTCATCGGTCATACAAGCATCGTCTTCCACAGTGGGACATTGGTAAGAGTTTATACTGACACTGGTGTCTTCGGATTTTTCACCACAGGCAATCAAGGTGTTCAGGGTCAGGATGATGATCATCGGTAAGCGAGTTGTTTTCATTGTATCTCCAAGTTGTGGTTTGTAAGGTTAGTATGCAATTTCCATGCCAAAAATAGACAAAGCGACTACAATGGGAGAGTATTTAGGAGGTATTATCATGTGGAAAAATATTTTGGCAACCGCCGCCTTGGTCTTGTCAGTCGGCGTTACATATCATTTAATTCAATCGGCCAACGCTGACTTTGGCCCGCAAATTAGTATTGGTCAAAACCCAATCGTCAATTACGGGGGCACCATAAATCAAAACACACCGGTTTTTACTGCCCCCAGCGATCAAGATGTCATTTTGACCACCATTATGACCAATGACATGTGTCAGATTGCAATTGATGGTACTGTGATCTTACCGTTGAGTGGATACTTTTCACCAACGTTTTTGTACAATCGTTTAAGTTACACCACTTCTGGTTCAGACAATGCTTTTCTCACAGGGAATGCCAAACTGAAAGTGCCCGCTGGCAGTACATTGACCTTTGTTTCTTGCAGTCCACACTATTACATGGAAGGGTACTTGTCGCACCCGTAAACTTAAGTACACTGAAACCAAAACACACCAATACAGCCAAAACTGAATCAGTGTGTTTGTGTGGAATAGGTCAAAAGACGTCCATTATTCAGAGACAGTTTCCTCAGTGGTTTCAGTGTCAGAAACTTCTGGCTCATAGAGGAAGTATCCAATGGCGGATTGTCCATCAAACTGATCGGTTAACCAAATATGGATTCGGTTTCCGATGACTTGAGCGGCTACACTGCTGGGAACACCACTGGTGGAAATCGGCAAAGGGTTGTTGGGGTCACGGGTCCAAGTTTCGCCACCATCGGTTGAAGTCGCCAGATTGACGGTGATGTTGGTAGCGGTTTGATAGCCGTCGTATTGTGTCCAGCCTGTAAATCCAGTGTAGAACATGTATTGTGTATCTCCAAGTTCGACCACAGATGCCGAAGTGAAGCCCATTTTGTCATAGGTGGAACCGGCTTCAAAGACAGGGGTGGAGTCGTCGATAATCCACGTTTCGGCATCGACACCGTTCATCGCATAAATGTGACAAGCAGCCTCTCCCAAGAAGGCTTCTTCGGTTTTGGTAGCGGCAATGTAACCACGGAAACCGCGTCTGTTGAGGGTGATGGTGAGTGGCCAACACGGTGAGATTGCCGAAGTGAAGGGATCGAAGTCTTCGGTGAAGTTGATCACTGGATTTTTGTTGGACTTGGTCCAGTTGACACCATCGGGAGAAGTGGCAATACCGATCCCCCAAGTCCCGTCATCAGTTTCAAAGGTGTCCCAATCAATTTCACCCGTACCCAAGGTAAACCCTTGATAGGCCATGACGTATTCTTTTTCGATGGGGTCCCAGACGATCACTTGACCAGCAACGGAATCTTTGTCCCAAGCGTTAGGATCGGCTTCAAACAGTGGATTGTTGGGGTGAGTGTCCCAGTTGGTACCGTCAGAAGAAATCGCATAGCCCATACCAAAACTGCCGAATTGGTCTGTGGAAGACGATGTGTACCACATTTGGTAAAAGGGATGTCCCATGACGTCGGTGGCGTAGAAACCAACCGAGCCAACTTCACTACCCCAGCTCTCATTGGTGTTGGTGAAAACGGGGTTACAGTCATAGGCGTATAAGTCGGTGCCTTCAATTTGTGTAAAGGGGCATTCGGTCACATCTCCAGGGTTTACATCTGGACGGTCGCCACTGAGTTCATAGTCTACAGAACAGGCGGTGAGGGCACTGGTGAGTACCACAGCAAAGGTCATTTTAGTCATCGGATTGGGCTCCATAGGTATTTTCACATTCTACAATTTCAAAGGTGTCGCAGGCGGCTTCTTGGAAACACTCATATTGGGCGTTCATGTCCGCGCCTTCTTCTTCGTTGTAAAAGCAGCCTTCCAAGCAAGAATCGAAACTCGGATAGGCGGCAAACTGACAAGTGGTGTAGACTTCTTTGCAGATGTCTTCACAGATGCCATACTCGGGTTCTGGTTGACAGCCAACGGCTAGCCACAAGAATAAACTGGTTACAATGGTCATTGCACACACTCTCAAAAGGGGTTTGGATCGTACTATATCCCAAAATTGTCCGATAATGTCGACAGACTGTGTGAAGATTGTGTATAATTCATCTGTCTATTTTATAAACACCAGTACAGGAGGACCATGTACACCAATAATCAGAATGAAAGTGATGAAGCCCACAGGCGATGGGGACAGACCCAAGCCTACAAAATAGCCGCGCAAAGAACCCAATCCTATACCCCTACCGATTGGAAGCGCATCAAATTAGAGGCACGAGCAATCTATCAAGGATTTCAACAAAGCCAAACGCTCTCTCTTGCTGATGATGAAGTCAAACGTTGGGTAGATGCTTGGCAACATCACATTGATCAATATTATTACCCCTGTGATGACCAGATGCTTTGTCATTTAGCCGACCTCTATGAGCAAGATGTACGATATGTGAAAAATATTGACAAAGTCGGTGGAGAGGGGACCGCTCAAAGAATGATTGAGGCGATTCGGTATTGTCGAAGTCGTTAGTCTGCGCGGCATCTTCAAAGTCCTGTCATTCCTCCGTATAAACGATCTACATAACCATTGAAACCAACCCAAAATCAGTGTATAGTGAGTCATCAATTTTGACTTTGTATAAGGAGAATCAGATGGCAACCAACGTTCAAGAAATTGCAGAATTTCTGACCAACAGAGAATTAAAACATGAAGTGGATGAGCAACGGGGTGTGATCGTCACGTGTTTTCAGACCAAGCATTACACCGATGGTGAGGGGGAGCAGTATTTGGGGATGATTATTTCTCCCGAAGAAGACGGCAAGTTCTTAAAAGTGTTTACTCCACGATGTTATACCGTTGGCGAGGAAACCAATCGCGCGGCTTTGATGCAAACGTTGCTGATGGTTTCATGGCGTACCAAAATGGTGCAATTTGAATTTGATGATTCTGATGGTGAAATCCGAGCGATCATTGAATTTCCATTGGAAGATGCTTTTTTGACGGAGCAACAATTGTATCGAACCGTCAATACTTTGGTGGCAATCGTGGATAAGTTTCATCCAGTGGTCATTAAGGCCTTAGAAGAAGGGGTGATTGATTTTGGAGATGCTGAAAGTCCTTTGGATGCTCTTCAAGAACAGTTTTCTCGTTTTGAAGCGATGCTCGAAGAATTGGGAATTGATGCGGATGAGACTCTCAAAGAAGATGCAGAAGATGTCGATAATGATGATGACGACGATGACGACTTTTACATCTAAGGCGATGTTCATCAAATCTTGAATGGGCTCAATCGCTTCAACGCGTTCTCGTCCACCGAACCCAGGCGCCTGTGGCTGTTTCGATAGCCGCAGGTTTTTCAACTTCCATCGTACAACATTCAACTGCTTGATATTGGTCCAGAATACGTTGTGTACCGAGTAGGACAATGCTTTCCAACAGTTCAAATTGTTCTTGTTGAATCCAGGTGCTGATGTCAGCAGCAACGGCTGCATAATCTACTGAATGTGAAAGGTCTTCTTGATCATCTTGATAACACTGCGCGAAAGCGATCTGCATTTCAATTGAGATAAAGATATCTTGGGTTTGGACTCTTTCGTGTGGCAACAGACCAACAATGGTATGCACACAGAGCCTACGAATACCAACGGTTCCCAGTTCTTGGTTTGTCATGACGTTTGGGGAGGCATGAAGGTTATTGTTCAGCAAATTGAATGATCGGTTTGGGGTAGCGTTGAATGATCCCTTCAAACTCATCTTTGTTCCAATCATTAATGTGTACGATAGGTTCTGTTCCACCTGCCAAAATAATATTGAAAATGGCTTCTTGGATGCCGTTGTCTTGATTTTCCAAGAGTGCACGGGTGGTTTCCCAAGTATCAAAGATGCGTCGACCGACTACGCCATGCATGTGTAAACCATTCATCACCACCCGATGATAGTCTTCGATGATCACATTGCCATTTCGAACTCCAAACATCACCACATGTCCACCACGACGAACCGATTTGATGGCATTGTTTAACGCCGAGTTGTGTCCAACCATTTCAAATGCCACATCGACACCCAGCCCATCGGTTAGTTCTTGGATTTGGGCAATTAGTGTAGGATCACTGGCATAGGGAGCATCCGAGGAGGGCATACTGGGCTTGAGTACCGCATCGCACCCCAATTGCTTAGCCAATTCTGCGTGGTGGGGATCAACTTCAACACCGATCACCATACTGGCACCCAGTGCACGGGCAATTAAAATCACAAAGAGACCAATGGTGCCGCAACCAATTACCACTACCGGTTTCCCACGTAAGTCGGTGGCTTGACAGGCGTGAACTGCGTTACCGAAGGGCTCCTGAATCGCAGCGATCTCTGGTCGAATCTTATCCAGGTTGGTTGGCCATAAGCATTTGGCGGGCAATTTGATGTATTCGGCAAAACAGCCATCGTGAGAGATTCCGATGATTTTGTCATTGGCACATACGTGCAACTCACCATTGAGACATTGTAAACACATCCCACAGACGATGTGGCTTTCAGCAGAGACCCGATCTCCAACCCGTACACGGGTGACATCTGCTCCGAGTTCTACCACTTCACCCAACAATTCATGCCCCACAATTCGCTTGTCGGTTTGCGAGTCGTCTAAGGAGTCAAGGATCATATCTCCAAAGGCTTTTCGCCACCAAATACCGCGATCGGAGCCACAAAATCCAGCGTACTGCACCCGAATGATCACCGAGTCGCGGTCGTTGTCGGTGAGAACAGGACGCGGTACTTTTTCTTTGATTAAACCTGTTGAACAATGCCAATCTTCACGTAAACGATCAAAAGTAAGTGCCGTCATCAAAGGAGTGTCAGTAGACATGGAAACCTCAGGTCAAATCAATAGTTTATTCAAAATACCAGTTGATATCACCAGCAATCGAACCATAGTGTTGACGCCAGTATTTATAATAGTAGGGGATATTAGTGGCTGTGCCCACTTCGTACTTACTGTTGCCAGGGTTCTTTTGATCGAAAAACTTAATTCCAAAGGTAAAGGTGTTGAAAGCAAAAGCATCTCCACGATCCCATGTAATGTCCTTCATGTACACCGAAGATTCGGCAAAGAAACGGATGGTGTCGGTGGGTGCCACCGCAATTTGGAACCCTCCTTGCAAACGAGGATCGAGTACCGGAGAGAAAATCAATTCGGAACCCACTTGTGCCATGGCATCTAAAATGACGTCATTTTTCAAGGTGAATCGTTTACCCCATCCAACTGTTGGACGAATACCGAGATTTCCACCCAGCATCAGATCCAAGTTGGCGGTGGAAAGCATTTGTAAACGGGCTGATTTAATGAAGGCATATTTTACACCAGGTTCAAAGTAGGTGCCCGATACACTCGAACGCATACCACCATGAACGGAAAGTTCTCGTTTCAATTGGTGTTCGTAGTCGAGCATAATGTTGAATTGGGCAGGAAAACCCATCTCAAATCCAGCATGAAACTTTTGTCGAGGGTCAATGTTGGATAAAAATACCGGTTGGGTCAGTTTGATTTCAGCGGTCCCATCACCCCCATCGTTCCGGTAGCGATCTTCGATGCGTTCGTCGTAGAGTTCGGCTTCCAGTTCGAGGATTCTTTGTTCGATGGCCGGTCGAAAGATCGATTTTGGGTATTTATCCAAGTACTCTTGCCAAGAGATGGCTTCTTCAGCGGGATCAAGACGTTCGAGTTCTTCTTTGAAGTCGCGATAGATGTCGGCATCGTCTTCACCTTCACCGCGTAATTTTTGGGTTTCGTATTCTTCTCCTAGATACAGTCCGTCCCCTTCTTCGGTACTGCGACCATCAATTTTGGCCTCATCGGGGTCTTCTTCAAGGTCAATTTCACCTGCCTCGTCATCATTGCGTTTTGTTTCTTCCTCGTCATCATCCCAATCACTCCAGTCGTCATCTTGTGCCCATGCGGTTGAGGCACTGGTTAAAAGGGTGAGGTTTGCCATTCCAAAAAATAGTATTCGCCACTGCACAGAAAACTCCATAGAATATGGGCTGAACACAACAGTCGTTGTTCATGCCAAAAGGTGGTATGTATCTTCATACCTATCTGTTTTCTCACTAGTGTGCATCCCTTTCCGATTTTCGATCTAGATTTCGTTGCAGACGATAGGTGAATTTTCCATCCCCATTTTCTTCCACTTTTTTTGAGTCGCTTGTGAACGGTTTTCTGTCCAATCCCTTTGATGATATTCCTCTTGAACATCGAGAATCTGCCGAGCAAGTAGCCGCTTATTTGGTGAATGTACGAGGCGGAGCGATGTTTTTGTCTGGTGCTGATGCTCAATTGTTGGCACAATGGTTGGATGAAGCAATTCCGGTACCGGCTATTTTGTGTGCCATTGATAAAGTTGCCGCTAAGCGTCGAGCAAAACGGGTTAAAACACGATTGTCCTTAAATCGATGTAAAGCCACCCTAACCAAATTGCTCTATACCAAAACAGGGCAACCGGTGGTGGAGGTTCAAAAGGTTGATACCTATGTTGCGGTTTTGGCACAATGGTCGTTGGACATTCGAAATGCTTGGGGTCCAGACAGCATTTTGGTTGATGAACAACGTTCGTTTGCCAATCGATTGGACTATGCCAGTCGTCAAGCGTGGACTCGAGAGGAATTCGCTGAAAATATCATTGTTTGGATTAATGACTTTCAAGATGATGCTTGGGCCCAATATGGTTCTTTGCAGATGGAGTGGATCGAAGATGCTGAGATTGAATTACAGCATCTCAAACGTTTACTCACAGGACAACGTTGGGTTGAGGCGGTTGAAGAAGTGGCACGCGATCGATTACGACAGTTTTTCCCCTTGATTCAAGCACAGGAATTGTGGGATCGTTTTACAGGAGTTGTGGATGGGTAATTTTGAACCGGCCCCCGATATCAATTGTTCACTGTGTAGCGGACACGGATACACTTTGAAACCGAAGAAAGGATTTGCACATGCGACCATTTGTAGCTGTGTGGAACGTTGCCAGCGGTGTGAAAATGGAGTGGTGCGCAAGCAGATCGATGGTGTATGGCGCTCGGGGCGTTGTCGTTGTCAGAAATTACCCGATCGGATTGCCATGTTTAATCGTTCTGGTATTACTGCGCGTCACGGTGATAAGTCCATCAGTAATTTCAAATGGATCGATGCATCCAACCACAAGATTCAAACCACCACATCTTTATGGGTGGATCGTTTTGCTGCCGGTGCCGAAGACAAAGGAATCGTCTTTTATGGTGATGTTGGTCGGGGAAAAACACATTTGATGGTTGGCTTGTGTAAAATGCTGATCTTTGATCACGGAATTCCGATTCGTTTCATTGAGTTCTCAAGATTGCTGGGGCAGTTACGTGCAGGGTACAGTGCTGGAAAGTCTGATGAGGCGGTTCTTGGTGAGTTGGTTACCGTGCCAATTTTGGCGATTGACGAGATTGGAAAAGGACGTCTAACAGAATGGGAAATTTCGATCATTGATGACATCATTTCCCGTCGCTATAATGCATTGAAACCGATTTTGGGAACCACCAATTACCAGTGGCGAGGTCCATCTGGGACACCAGTTCCAGCACTTGCCAGTCAAGAATTCAAGCAAACTTTGGGCGATCGAATTGGTGCGCGCGCCTTTTCTCGGTTGGTTGAAATTAGTATCCCCTTGCAATTGCATGGTGCAGACTATCGTGGTTTGGACGAACGAGATGTTGAATTGATGGTTCGTCAAGCTTCAGAATCCTCTAAACCACCCAAGCCAAAACGCTTTCGTTAGTTCAGTAGTCAGGCTGTTTGCTAGCGTGGTGGTCCGCCTGGACCTTTCTTGCCTCCGCCAGGACCATTGTCAGGACTGCCACCCGGACCTTGACCAGGGCCACCATTGTTAGGAGGAGGACCACCCGGTCCTTGTTGACCGCCTTGTGGACCTTTGCCCTTTTTGTCTTTTGGAATCTCAAACAAGCCAGGTCCAGGTTTTCCCAAATCGTCCAGCACACTGCTTTCCAAGACACTTACCCGTGCCATCATTTCATCAATGGCTTCTTGTAGCGTTTGGGCTTGTAAGGTTGTGACTCGTGGATCAAAAGGAATTAGTTTGGCGTGGGCGATACCACCTTTTTGTACTTGTTCTAACAAGGTCCGAATATGTACCAGTTCTTCCTGCAGGATACCAACATCTGTTTTGAGTTGGGCTACTTCTTGTATCAGGTCGGTATTGTCACCACTACCAGTTTGGTTTCGGACAATCAAGAGTTGCGCCTCTAAATCCGAAATGGCAATCGCTAGGTTTTTATCGTTGTAAGCGATATCCGATGCTGACATTGCCGAAGGTGTTTGTGGAGTCGGGCAAGCCATCAAGATGAGTGGTAAACAAGCATAGAAAAGATGTTGCATCATGAACTGTATCCATCAGTATTTGGTAGCAGGTCTGGTTCGTTGTCAGAAGTGTCCGTGGTTGCCAAAAAGGTTGCTGGTGGTGTGTAGTCAATGCCGGAAGCACGCAGTAAATTGAACTCTTTGCGAGATACGGAGACATAGTTGTGTCCGATTTCCACTTGTGAACCATCCCATACCCGGTTTCCTTTGGCGTCGAGGCGAGCGTTCATGATCGCTTTACTACCAGAGTGACAGATGGTTTTGATTTCAGAAATGGTGTCAGCCCAAGCCAACAAATATTGAGAACCTTCAAACGGTTCTCCACGGAAGTCGGTACGTAGTCCATAGCATAGAACGGGTATTTTGAGGTTGTCTACAACCATCGAGAGTTGCAGGACTTGTTCACGTTTTAAGAATTGGGCTTCGTCAACAAAGATGCAGGCGATAGGATCTTTGGCATGTTCTTCTGTTAGATGCACCAAAAAGTCAAAGGTTGGTTCAAACGCCAAGGCAGAGGCCTGTAAACCGATTCTAGAGGTGATCTGACCTTCTCCATAACGATCATCGAGTCGGGGTGTGAACAGCGCGGTGCGCATGCCATTGCTCAAATAGTTGTGGTTGGATTGTAACAAGATTGCGCTTTTTCCAGCGTTCATTGCTGAATAATAAAAATACAGTTTTGCCATGGAGCACTCATGAAAAAAGAATGGGAGAGAAAATATGGGAGCATTTGTTTTCAATAATCAATTTCCAGTGGACTGTCGATTGTCTTTACAGGAGCTCTTAAAAAGACTAAAATAGAAGAGTAGGCGGGTAAAGTCTATTTTGGTGTCAATAGTAT
Source organism: uncultured Pseudomonadota bacterium (assembly GCA_937127265.1). Lineage (GTDB taxonomy): Bacteria > Myxococcota_A > UBA796 > UBA796 > UBA796 > CAJWHX01. The sequence goes on along the minus strand of CAKZLX010000223.1, from coordinate 3,091 downwards.
TCGGATATGTGCAGTCTTTATGGATTGTATCTCAACTGTATTCCCTTGGTGAACCGTGCGTGTTTCTTCTCATCTAAATATCGCTACAAACTCTGTACAGCCAATGGTACAAGCTCCCGATCTACATTCCCCAGTGGGTGCACAGGCTATGACCGCAACTCTCGAACTACCTGCGCGACCATTGATGGCGTCTTTAGTGGCAGACTTTGGCAATTTTGGTATACCGATCCGACCGAGTACAGGTGCTGAAACAGTCGAGCAAGTCGATATGGTTAAGTTGACGGGGCATTTGCCGAATGATGTGATCATTTATTTGGTGGACTCTGATTCCACCACCTATAATTACGAGAATACTGATCTCGTTCCGTTACTGGCGACAGCCTTGAATGCAGGTGAAGCCCGTCCCAAAGTGGAATCGATCACTGGTGGACCGCTGGATATTGACGATTTTAACAATTTTGTGAACAAAGCCCCAAACAGTTTTCAGGACACCAATCGCTTTTCGATTCAAGAAAGTCGTTCCAATGAAGATATTCGTCCTCGATTGGTGAGTGTGGAAAATATTCGGGAGGTGATGCGAGAGGTGTTGAATACCAGCGATATTGAAGGAACCAGTTTGGCGAAGCCTTGGGAACAGGCCTCTGACTTTTCTTTTCAAGACAAACTCGAAGAATTTACAGCCACATTAGCAGAAAAAAAGAACCTCGCCGAAGAATTTCAAGAAGCCCGCGAAAAGAAAGCCAAAGAGGAAACCTACAAAGAGATTTCTTCCAATTTTGGACAGTTGCGACCGGTTGATGAAGATGTACTGTCCTTGGAGATGTTGAATGCCCAAGAACAAGCGTTGGTCCAAGAGTTACAGATGCGAGACCAAGAAGTTCGTGCGCATGAGTTGGCACACAAAGCGGTTGGTGGTGGATTAGCCTCTGCAGCCACATTTACCTATCAGCAAGGTCCTGATGGAAAGCAATATGCGATTGGTGGAGAAGTACAAATCCAAGTCGCTCCTGGAGCCACACCTGAAGATACCTTGCGCCGTGCCAATCAAGTGAGAGCCGCCGCGACAGCCCCTGCCAACCCCTCGCCTGCGGATTTGCGCGCGGCTAGTATGGCAACTCGTTTGGAGCAACAAGCCCAAGCCGAAATCAGTTTGGTTGCCCAAGAAGAAATGGAACAAAGTATTCAACAAGCCCAACAATCGATAGAAGAAACACCTCAAGTGCAACAAGATTCGATTGGTCGTTTACCGACCGAAGAAATGACCCAACTAGCGGCGATGGAGCAGACGCAACGACAGCGAGAACAACAAAGTGAGGTTTTGGCTTCACCATCGGAATTGGATTTGCAACGAGAAACCGAACGCTTAACTGTAGCCGCACCTATGGGAGCCTATGCCCAGCAGTTCAAATTAGAGCAAGAGTTGGATCGACGTGCTTTTGCCTCTTTGGAATTGGCACAAGAAGTGGCTGGTGTTCCGACGCCTCAAGTGGTCGAAGCCAGAAGTGCCCAAGCGGAGCAGTTTGAACAACGGGCAGAACGAAACGCTTCGAGACGTGAGGAGGTGAAAGTTGACTCACCACGGATTGATATTCAACCATCGGGGTCGCCAGATGTGGAAGATGCCCGCTTCAATCTCACAGCAGATGTAGAAGCATCCAAGGACGATTTGATAGAAGAAACCTTGAACGCAATGGTTGATCCGATCACTGAAAAAGAACAAATGCCCCAGTTACAAAGTTTTGCAGGACTCAACAGCCTTACCCAAGATACGGTCAATGCCATGCCACGATCTTCTGAAGGGCTGGCCTCTCAAATTACCGATATGAATCCGATGGTACCGCAAGGTCTAGAAAAAGATCCGGCGCAATTATTACAAGAAGCCATCGCCTCGGACAAAGACCGGTTTTCATCTTTGCTGACAGACCTCTTCGATAAGCAGTTGGAACGGGCATCAGATAATGTCTCTGATGAGGTTTCAATTCAAGGAAATCAGAGCAGTATCGAGATTGAAACACCCCGAACCGATACCTTGTTTCAACCGGAACGTTCACAATTGGATTTCTCTGAACAAACCGTTACCGATACGGCTACGATTGCCCAAACTAGCCTTGATACCACGGGTCCCTCTCGTTTGACACCAATCTCAGAAGATGAGCCACGTCTCCAACTGACATCACAACAAGAACAATCTTTAGAAACGGCCAATGCCGTAACGGCACTCCAAGAGATGTTTGCGATGTAGGTAGGTTTAAACCAGTTCTATTCTCTGAAATCATCAATCACAAGGTGAAACGGTGACAATCGGTAACAATCATGCAACACCTATGATAATTGTGCTACAATATTGACAGATTTTTGATAAAGTATCATATTGATGAGTCTTCATTCATTTTTTATTTTCCCTACTTACCGGAGAGACCATGTTATTTTCTCTTTTACTTGGTGCCACAGTATCTGCCCAAGAAATGTCCGCCCCTCAAACCTCTTACACTGGGGCCATCATGTTGGAAGCCGGTGTAGATATCGACTTTGCTGGTTACGAAGCAATGGATGGGAATAGTCAAGATTCGTATGCATACTTTAATGGAAACTCTTTGTATGTTGGTCACCAAGATGCAGATGGTAATCGCGTAGATGGTATCGTTGAGTTCTTCTGGTTTGAGTCCTCATTGGATCGCGGTTCAGATTTCTATGTTGCAGTCATCAAAGCCCGTTCAAACCCAGCCCAAGGCGAAGAGTTGTGGATCACCGATTGGAACGATTGGGCAACACAACCACATCCTGTGTTGAGTGTTGAGGCTTGGACCGACGTATCTCGTGAAACAGGTGCTTTCCGTTGGGATTGGTCTTTGCCATTTGAGAATTATGGAATTGATGCTTATGGTCAAATCACCGTTGGAAACCAATACGGTATCGGTGGTGGCGCCAACGCTGGAGCAGACGGTTCTGTCATGACAGCAGTGACAATTCCAGAGGGAACCAACATCAATGGTGTTCCTGTAAATGGTGGAGCTGGTGCCAACGCTGAGATTCAGGTCAAAGGCTATGTTTCTCACGAGAACAAAGTTCAAACCCAGTACAACGTGACATT
>CAKZLX010000222.1 GCA_937127265.1 uncultured Pseudomonadota bacterium | reverse complement strand
TGCGTCACCTCACTTATAAAGGAAATAGTATTCCTCAAATCTTGGAATTTTGTCGTGGATTGGAACAGTTGTCTTTGCCGAATGTTCCCCCTGATCAGATTCCATTGGCTGTACTGGAATTGCCCAACCTCGTCCAATTAACGGGAAAAGATACCAACTATCCAAATCAATGGCCGGTGTGGGAGGTGTCTTATTCGGATATCGAGACCTACTCATACTTGTCTACAGGGTATCAAAATACCCGTATCTTAACCATGAGACAGTGTCTGTTGAAAGAATTGCCGAAGTCTGTACTCACCTTTGGTCAGTTGCGTCGGTTGGATATCTCTTTCAACCGTCTTGCTGGGTTACCCTCAACTGTTGGAAGTTGGACAGCGCTAGAATACATCAACCTTGCCGCCAATCCACTGGTCACCATACCTTCATCGTTGTTTGCCTTGCCGGCATTGAAAGAGGTTGTTTTGCCCAAGCATCTCAGTCTCAATTCATTTCAAACAGAATATCCACATATTCAATTTTCCCATTTAGAGAACTAAGGAGCACATATGTCAACCTATAGAGGACGCGTCGTATATTACGGGTCGAAACACTTTTCACATCATGATCCTGGCAGAGTAGACTCTTTGGGAGACCGTCATTGGACAGATTATGGGGGTAAAGGTCCGGTGCAAGTCTACCAATATGGGAAGCCGGTTGGTCCTAAATTTGAATGTCTATACACCAATATCGACGGCTACCGTTTTACGTTTTCCTCTTATATTGGAGGGCAACAAATCTTGTTGTTGGGAGATTTTGTCTTTGTTCATTCATCGCCTATTGACAATTATTATCACTCTAGTGAATATACCTTCTTGGTGGCTACAACGGATGACTTGACTGCTGAGAACATGGTGACCTTAGATGATGATCGTGTTTTAGAGGGAATGTATAAAGTGAAGGCTAACCTCTCTCATAAACTGATTGGTGAAGGGGATGTGGTGAAGCAAAAGGATCATATTTCTCCCTTTACCACCCGTGTTCCCAGAGATGATGGTGATGGAAATGCTTTGGCCATCAAATTGTTGGCTGACAATCCCAATTTATGCACTTGCGGTGGAGCGGTACGATTGAAATTCCAGGGTATGAAGAACTATCGCTGGTTGTTTCCACACCCCGATGGTGTACAAGCGGCCGTGAATCACTTGCAAAATACAACCCTCGAAGATGATTGGTTGGCCTTGATGGAGATCATTGACGATGTCGATTCTATTGAAAAGGCACGTATATTGGAGACTTTCGGAAAATAGGTTTCACAAGAATTGAGAGCACCCACTATTCTCCCAGTTCAATGCCACAGTCTAACAGTTGGTTGGCACAGGTTTCACCTTGCAATACCGGATCGGCACACTGCACCAGCGCATCATATTCAGTGGGGCATTCGGTTTCAAAACAAGAGCCGATTGGCGACCCCATCATGATACTTTTGGCAAAACATTCTCGTAGACAAGGTTCAGCCTGCAAGGCAGGAAGGGCACAACTCGAGAGTCCACAATCCAAAAATACGTCCAAGGAACAGGTTAAACATTCGAACTGCACCGCTTCACAACCCATGACGCAAGCCAAGGATTCCCCACATTCTTCAAGGCAGGAATCCACCCCATAACAAGGCTCGGCATCCACCGGTGGCAGTGGGCGATAAGGATCGATGGTGGTGGTGTAGAGTAAACACATTTCATCAAGGGTGCCATCTCCCCATTCTACGTCGGATGGTTCGATTTGTTCACCGTTGACGATCGGCTGATTGGCTGGTGAGTTGTCATAGGCACAGGTGACCTCCACACTGTCACCGGGTTCCAAGATGACCTTTTCTTTGGGAAGATAAGATTGTTGCCAAGCAAAATCCCAATCCGCAATGTCCAGTAAACATTCTGAGGTGCCATCGACCCGTTCAATGGTGGCATATTGTGACTTACCCAGCAAGTGCATGTGGGTGGCTAAGGATGCGAGTTCCACTGGACGATCGTAATAATTGGTGAACTGATCGGTGGCGGTCGCGTGGCTTTCACCAGCTGGAATATCCAAGTCTTGAATCGCCAAAGGGCGTGTTGAAGCGATAAACTCGGGGGCTTGGTCACTGGTGACAAAGTGATAAGAGGTGTTGTCTTCACGTGGTTCTCCTCCCAAAGCCGAATAGTGTACCTGCATGACCACTGTGGAGTGAGGGGCTACGCGTAAAGCCGTTCCTTCGGGGAATATATTGGGTTCCAATCCGGGTACCCAAGCACCAATTTGCGTGGGGAATCCATAATCATAACTGCCACCACCTCGGGGGAACGGGTCGCCAAAACAAGGGTAGCCAACGGTTCCATCTTCCCCATTGGCTTGTTGTGCAGCTTCAGACATCTCAGGCGCAAGGGCATACATTAAGACATGATGAACTTGTGGAGAGCCAGGTATTACTTGGGTTTCGGTGATAAAGGTTTCGGTCTCAAAATCCACATCCATAATAAAACAGCGGTATTGGTCAGAACCACCTGCCGTATCAGGAGTAAACCCCGAGGGCATCGAAACCGAAACGGTTGGGGTAATGTCTTCGATCAGAGGGATTGGGCTTTCTCCAAGACTGGCATCTCCCATCGGTAAACCATCTTCAATCCATTGTGAGAACCGTTCAATTTGCCAGGTTTCCAACAGGCGTTGGTCTTGATACTCAATGCAATCGGGGTTGGGGAGCCAAGGAGGCATCGAACCAGACTGCATACTGTTGAGCATTACGCTGGCTAGTGGTTCTACGGTTTCCAATTGCTCGAACGAAAATGGTGCAGCGCCTCCCTCATGATGACAGGTACTGCAGTTGGTTGCAATCATCGGTTGGATGTCGCCATACCAAACCGGAGGTGTATCTGGAATCGTGCTGTCCTCAGCAGTATCAGCGGTGTCTTGAATGACACTTTCTGCGGTATCTTCGCTTGAAGTATCTTTGTCTCCACAACCAATAGTTAGCATCCACAATAGCATAATGGTCTCCAAAATAAGGATATGATCAGAATAGGATATACATACTGTAACCAATGGGTTTATTGTTGGTGTATAATTAGTCGTTCTTGCTTTGTTATGGTTTGGTATGTTGTTGTTTTCTTTATCATCTTTGGTCTATGCATTGAGTGGAAGCCCCGATAGTTGGGATATCACCTTTGTCGACTCGGAAGAAAACACCATCCCAGCCCCTCCGTTTCAAGTATTTGACCTCAGTTTAGCCAATGGCGGTACTCAAAATACCTATGTCATGGGGGATGACAGTCTAGAATTGATACCGTTGCCATTTGATTGGTCATGGTACGGCACAATTTACGACGAAGCTTGGATCAGTAGTAATGGAGTCTTGTTTTTTGAAGGAGAAACCAGTAGTGCGATTGGCTCTTGTGCGGGAGATAATCTGTGGAGTGGAGTGTCCGCATTGTGGCAGGAATGGTCTAATGTGACGGTGCAAACAGGGGTGTTCGGTCAATATCCATACCGCTCTTTTGTGGTTGATTGGTACGGGAGTCACCCATCTGTTGGCGGTGATGGACGTGTACAGGTTTGGCTTACCGAAGGTGCTGGTACACCACGAGTCGTCATTGTTCAGGCGGATACACAGTTCGGTGATGCCAGTGTCGATTTTGGGGTGACTGGATACAGTGGGATACAAAGTCAAGCGTTGGGGACGGGGGTTTCTTGGTCCTGTCATACTGCACTATCCGATCAACGTTCAGCCTGGTTTGGTCGCATTGGTTATCTCCCTATGGCTACGGAAGTCCGTTCCGATGACAACCTACAACAATGGATGGGGAATGATCATTTCTTGTACTGGGGGCGTAGACTATTGGTTTCCGATATCAACGATGATGGTATCGATGATTTGATCGTGGGTGCCCAAGACAATGCTTCGGTGGATATTTTTGCTGGTGGAAGCAACAGTTTGAGTGGCTATCAGCCCACCGATGCCGTCTGGCGATTGACAGGAACCACCAACAGTACATTTGGGAATGATTTGGCCATCGGTGATTTGAATGGCGATGGTCTGAGGGAATTGTTGGTGGGTGCCAAAACATTTAACAATGGTACGTTGGCAGTTGGAGCAGTTTCTGTATTCGAAACCGGATCCCAATCCCAAATCGAACAGGGTATCGGGGATGATACTTGGACTCTCTATGGAGATAGTGTCGGGTTTACCGAGTTTGGGGCATCGATTGCAGTTGGAGATTTGAATGGTGATGGTCTTGATGACCTAGCGGTGGGTGCCCCCAAAGAATCCTCTATTGATTCCCAAAATGGAGCAGTCTACATTTGGTACGGACACAGTGACTTGTTTATCGATGGTGATCTCGATGTTTCTCAAGCCGACGCGGTGATTACTGGCGAGGG
>CAKZLX010000221.1 GCA_937127265.1 uncultured Pseudomonadota bacterium | reverse complement strand
GATACGGATGCCATGCTCCGCGAGATCAATAGCCTCGAACACATCAACGCCACCACTGGACGGGTGTATGGCAACGGGCTTGTGAGTGGCGAGGGAATATCCAACGGTGCACAAATTGTAGGGGTCTATCCTGAACTGGAAGGCACCTTTTCAAGCATCACCGAACAAATCACTGCTGGGACTTATCTTTCGGAAACCAGTGCGGACAACAACGAAGTGGTCGTGGGGATTGACTTAGCCAAAGGATTGGGTGTATCGGTTGGCGATGAAATCTTTGTTTTCTCACAAGGGTCAGATGGTTCGATGGTCTATGATCTTTACACCACCATCGGTATCTACAACAGCGGAAACATGTTGAGCGATCGCAGTATGCAAATGCATGTCACCGATGCCCAAGCGTTGTTTTTGTTGGACAGCAAATTGCATGAAGTCTTGGTATTGGTTGATGAGGAACAGCGGATTGTACCCACTCAACAAACCCTACAACAGAAAGCATTCGCCGAAGATACTGAGGGGGTCTCCATTCAAGCATGGTGGGAGAGTTCCCCACAAACACTTGAACTGATGGGATTTCGAGACGTCGGAACCACCATTTTCCTGAGTGTGGTCTTCTTTATTGCTGGGTTTGGCATCTTGAACACCATGGTGATGAGTGTGTTTGAACGAACCACCGAAATTGGTCTATTGAAAGCCTTGGGATTGCGTCCTTATCAGATTGTTTGGTTGGTGGTACTCGAAGTAATCATCTTATCGATTATCGCCGGCATTGTAGGATTCTTGGTTGGATTGGCACTGGACTGGTATTTGATGAACTTTGGAATCGACATCAGCAATGGCACTGCTGAACCTGTCGCCATCATGGGGGCTTATTTGGAACCCCGTGTCTTTGCTGTTATCAAAGATGACCTTTTCTTCACCCCAGTCGTTTCTCTATTCTGGATTTCTGTCTTGGCATCTATTTGGCCAGCGATTCGCGCATCCAAACTGAACCCTGTGACTGCACTGCGGAGTGAATGATGATTTGGACACTGGCATTTCGCAACATTCGCAGCAATGTAAGGCGTAGTATCATCAGCATTTTGGCGATTGCAGTTGGTCTGGCTGTGCTGATCTTTTCAGGAACCTTGCGGGTGGGACAATACGATACTTTGGTACACTCTGGGGTCAGTCAGTTGGCTGGGCACGTGGTCATCCAACAACAAGGCTTTCAAGAGAACAAAGAACCCACTTTTATTCTCCAAGATGCTCGAACTATTCGAGAGCAAATGCAAAGTACCTTCCCCGATGCTACCATCACCACCCGAACCTACATGGGAGGGCTACTCTCATCAACGTCCAATCCAACCTTCATCACCATTACAGGGGTAGACCCTGAGGCAGAGGCAATTGTATCCGATATGCCCAACAAAGTGATTGAAGGCGAATGGCTAAGTGACAACCCCAAAGACATTCTAATTGGTCGCAACACTGCCGAAATGTTGAAAGTGGAACTGGGTGACAAACTGGTCTTTACCATCTCTGCCAATGGTGAAATGAATGCCAACCTCTTTCGGGTCAAAGGGATTTTCAGCACCGGATCTGATGAAATTG
>CAKZLX010000220.1 GCA_937127265.1 uncultured Pseudomonadota bacterium | reverse complement strand
GATTGTAGAAATCAATTCTGGAGCAGGTGGAACCGAAGCCGCTGATTGGGCATCGATGTTAAAACGGATGTATTTAGGGTGGGGAACCAAAAATGGTTACAAAATGACCATCCTCGAAGAATCCCCGCACGAAGAAGCCGGTATCAAAAGTTGTACGATTGCTTTTAAGGGGTTGTACGCCTATGGATACCTAAAAGCCGAAGGTGGAGTCCATCGTTTGGTTCGTATTTCTCCTTACGATTCCAATGCACGTCGACACACTTCCTTTGCTTCTGTTTCGATTTCGCCTGATGTCGATGACAATTTTGAGATTGAGATCATTGAATCAGATTTGCGTATTGATACCTACCGTGCCAGTGGCGCTGGTGGTCAGCACGTGAACACAACCGATTCGGCTGTTCGTATTACCCACAACCCAACTGGTATCGTGGTGCAATGTCAGGCGGAACGATCGCAACACAAAAATAAAGATCGCGCCATGAAAATGTTGAAAGGGAAACTGTACCAGGCAGAATTGGAAAAACGCCAAGAGGTAGCCAATGCCGCCCATGCCGAGAAGAAAAAGATTGAATGGGGTTCTCAGATTCGCTCGTATGTGTTGCATCCATATAAAATGATTAAAGATTTGCGAACCAGTTATGAGTCGTCTAATGTAGACAAGGTGATGGCGGGTGACCTCAACGCATTTATGGAAAAATGGTTGGCGATGCGTGCCGACGTAGATCAAGATCAAGAACAAAAATCCTAATTTCGTATCAATATTGCTCTCAATGGGGTGAACCATGGGTGTACAAAACTGGAAAATAGAACATCGTTGTAATCGTTACCTCTCCAATCTGTTGTTTTTAGGTACGTTGCTTTTAGTGGCATGTGGTGAAAAAGAAGAAGAAATTGAACCGTTGTTGGTCGGAACCATTACACCTGACCATCCGGAAGTGTCTTTGTCCGCTGACTTTACAGGGTACAAGGCGTTTGCTTTTGATATCAACAACACCTTTTGGACCTACATTTCCAGTAATCCCAATGCTTATTGTGGGGATGTCGTCAAGTATTTGAATGTGGGTAGTGAGCCCTTTGACCCTGTCAATGTCTTGTCGCCGGGCAAATGTAATATGTTGATTAAACTCGCTGATTGGCAAGGCTCAGTCTCTTTGGAAAATGATGCTGTGGCAGTAGCGGCTACGGCCATTGAATGTGCGATGGGAGATGGCGAATTTACCTTGATGAACCTCGATGGTAATGGCAAAGACTACTATTGGACCGGAACTTGGTGGCAAGGTGCGCCACGCGAATATCGTTTTGATTTAGAGGGTGATCGCGACAGTGGCTATGTGCTGGACATTGAAATGACGGTGTTAAACGGTGGTTTTATTCGCGAAGAGTTTGAAAAGTATGAGGCTTACGGTACAGTTTCAGGTGTGATGGATGCCTATGTCTGTGAAGGATTGGCCTCAACAGGACTCTGATCACATCCTCAGACCCTAAAAGTAAGGAGAAATACTGTGACCCAAAATCTCTATGCCATGTTGGGTGTGTCGGAAAAAGCACCGATTCCAGAAATACGGGAAGCTTACAAACGCAAACTGGGTGCATTGGTTCACCGTAAACACTCAGCAGAACGTTCCAAGTCGGCGATGGCTGAACTCTATCGAGAAGAGCATGCCTTGCGTGAGGCTATGAGTATTTTGACCGATCCGGCTCGTCGAAGTATGTACAACAGTTTTCGCGCTGCCAGTGACAAATCCTTACCCAGTACCCCTCAAGAGTTGTGGGCGCAGGTTGAAGGGGCGGTGGTTGATAAAAACACCATGGCGGCATTGCGTTTATTGGCATCGTTAACCACTTTGCCGTTACAAGAGTTGCCGTTGTTGAAAATTCCAACACCGACCAAGCCGGAAGAAGAGAAAACAGAACCGATTGGTCTACGTCCATCTTCTTTAAAGAACCGTTCACAACGGGCGGATGTCAGAGAGACTATCAAACAAGTGACCACCAAAACCCCATCGTTTATGGATGATGTACCGTTGCCAAAGCAAAAGGATGACTCGATAGGACATGATGCCACCGAATTAATTCAAGGCAACACCAAAAAAGTGGCTCAAACACCATTGGACACGTTGAAAGAACGAGTACAACGCAGCTCAAAATCACCAACTGCGTCCACAGTCGCCCAGCCAAAAGGTAAGTCCACGACTGCTAAACCATCCGCGAAACCCCAAAAAACGCCCAAACCAAAACCCAAATTGACCATGGCGGAATTGGTGCGAGAACATGGATATACTGGTCGATTGTTTCGAGCAATACGGGAAAATCAAAGCATTAGTATGAGTGAGTTGAGTCAACGAACCAATGTTCCGGTCAATTATATTCAGGCGATTGAAAATGAAGACTTCTCGATATTTTCCAGTCCAGTATTTATTCGTGGCGTGGTGAAAAACATCTCTCGTTCGTTGGGGATTCAAGATCGGATGATTATTTCTGGGTTTCTCGATCGTGTGGGATTTTAAGTTTCGGTTGATGCGCAATGCCTTCCGTTGTTGAATTACGGGTACCCACAGGTCTGGTATCTTTTGAACGTCTCGATCAATGGTTGTCGACTCACCTGAGTGAATCTCGTTCGGCAGTGGGGAAGTGGTGTAAAGAAGGTCGGGTGTTGGTCAACGGTAAACAATGCAAAGCCTCAACCAAACTCAAAGGGGGTGAGATATTGACTGTCGATAGACCAGTGTCCGCACCGACCACGGTCTTACCTGAAAACATAGATATTCCGATTGTCTTTGAGGATGCCGACCTGATTGTGGTTAACAAACCATCGGGAATGGTGGTACATCCCGGGGCGGGCAATCCATCCGGTACCTTGATCAATGGTTTGGTGTCCAAGGTGGAGGCGGGTGTGGGTGAAGCACTGCGTCCAGGGATTGTGCATCGGATTGACAAGGACACCTCTGGACTGTTGGTGGTCGCCAAGAGCCAACGGACATTTGAGTGTCTCAAAGCACAGTTCAAAGACCATAGCATTGAACGTCGATATTGGGCTTTGGCATGGGGAGAGGTATCTGCACAAACCATCGATCAACCCTTGGGACGTCACCCCACCAAACGAGTGAAGTTTGCAGTGGTCGAAGGTGGTAAGCAGGCCATCACCCACGTTACACCCCTGGCATCTGGAATTCCCGCACAAAGTGGCAAGGGCGGTACGGTCAGTCTGGTAGAGTGTCGATTGGAAACCGGGCGTACCCACCAAATTCGGGTGCACATGGAATCGATCGGTCATCCACTGTTGGGGGATCCCTTCTATGGACGCAAAGGTGATCCCACAAGCGCTTGGCGACCGGTGGTTGCTGGCCTCATGGGTCAAATGCTACACGCCAAAACACTGGGTTTTCAACATCCCAATGGTGAGTGGATGCGGTTTGATTCGGCGGTTCCAGATGAGTTTCAGGGAGTCCTCGATTTTGCTAGAGTACACATAGACATGGAGTGTATATGAGTGACAAAACGCTGAAAGATTTTATTCCAGATTTACCTGAGCATTGTGGGCATTGGAATGGGCAGGGAAGCAACTTTTGTTCTACCTGTGGCACGAAACTTCCAACACAAGAAGAGATTGGAGATGTATATTTACGCCATTGGTTTTATGGCTTTGTATACAAAGAGTTGAGACCCATCTTTGACAACAAGACCAGTGTGTATGATGTAGTTGCCAAATTGGTGTTTCAGAATGAGACAGGATGTGACCCTCGTCTTGAACGTTCGGTGGAAGTTCAGCTGGGTGAGTTTGTCGAAGGGGACGATGAGGGGCGGTACTATCCGACGGTCGATTTGGAATTGGAGGGACGAACTGGTTCACATACCTGGCGTGATGGTGATTACTTTCACAGTACACTGCCTTCAAAACTTGGATGGGGCAGCTTGGAACCCTGCGACTACCTGAACTTGGTCAAGGTTGAGTATGGTGATTGGGAGGGGTTTACC
>CAKZLX010000219.1 GCA_937127265.1 uncultured Pseudomonadota bacterium | reverse complement strand
TGGTGCACAAGCCCAAGAAATTGTTATCGTCTCCAACATTGGTACTGTAGACTTACACATTGAAGACCTCTATGTCGACGATGAAACTGGTCCCTTCACATTGAATGCCATTACATCAGCTTTGATTCCACCAAACGGACAAGCCCAGTTTGCGGTCACCTTTGCTCCACAAACCGCAGCCAACAATCGTGGCTACGCGTTAATTGAATCAGACGACCCAGACACCCCAGTGGCTGAAATCCAGTTGAATGGTGTTGGTGTGGCTCCGGTCATTGACATTACCCCCTCTGAATACGACTTTGGAACCTTGTATGTTGGCTGTGATTCTTCTCAACCACTCACCATATCGAACATTGGTACTGCTGACTTAATCGTGGATGCCTTTGACTGGTCTACGGCTTCTAACGACATGTCTTTTGACTCTCTCGAACCGGTAAATGGTCCCTTACCATGGACGATTGCCCCCAATCAAAGTGTGGATATTTTCGTCGACTATGCACCGTTGGACTCCATCTCTGATGCTTCCTTCTTAACGGTATCTTCAAACGATCCTTATTTGCCGGAAGCCTTGGTCACCCAAAATGGTATCGGTGAGATTTTTGCCGAAAACACCGACACTTTTGAACAACCAACGCAAGGTTCTACCGACATCATCTTCGCTGTTGACCGTTCTTGTTCGATGTACGATGATATCCAACTGATGAACAACAACTTTGATACTTTCGTTGACACGTTGACCAATATGAACTCTGACTACCACGTTGCTGCCGTTGTACACGATAGTGGTCACATTTATGGTAACCTCAGTTCGTCAACACACTCCAATGATCCAAAGTTTATCGATAACTCTTTCAGTGCCAATGATGCCAAAGATACCATCGCTGAAATGATCGACTGCTACAGTAGTTCAAACTGTGCTGTCAACATTGGATATGGTTCCAATACCGAACGTGCCTTCATGTTGATGGAAGCCTTTTTGGCAGAATCGGTTGATGTCACTGGTGCACCCGACCCTTCTGGTGCAAACTATGGTGTCATTCGTCAAAGTGCAAAACTGAACTTGGTTGGTGTGTCCGATGAACCTGAGCAATCCACTAACCAATACGCCTATTACGTATCGTTGTTCCAAGGTCTGAAAACCAATCCGGATGACGTGGTCATTCACGCTATTGGTGGTGACTACCCCAGTGGATGCGGTGGAAATGATGCTTACACTGGTATGTACGAAGCCAGCGTGGCCACTGGTGGTTTGTTCCTCTCCATTTGTGCCACCGACTGGGCTAGCCAACTGGAAGCCTTGGCAGAAGGATCAGCGCAAGACTTGACCTCGTTTGCCCTCACTCAACAACCTGTACCCAGCACCATCGAAGTCCGTGTAGATGGACAATCTTCTACACTGGGTTGGTCCTATAACCCCACTGACAACGCCATTGACTTTGACACCGACTATATTCCCGAAGGTGGGTCGATTGTTGAGGTGGATTATGCAGTCTACGGAGACTGTAACCAGTAAAAGGGGTCTATTTGAACGCTAAAGGGTTTTCCTTCCTCGTTGTGTACGAAAGTACACGACCTCGTTGGAAAGCCCTTTATCATTTCAAATATCCTCCCTTTTACTCGAAAGAGTTTGGGGTGAACGCTGTGAGATTTCTGACCTACGTTGTGTATGAATGACACGGCCTTGTTGGAAGATACTTTATCACCTCGAATATCCTCCCTTTTACGCGAAATAGTTTGGGGTGGATTAAACGTTATTGGACTTCTCACCTACATTAGAGAGGCCTGAATATTGAGTAGGAAATGGGAATATCTTAGGCAACTACTGGCGCTTTGGTCGGGCTATAATTGTATACGTAACCTTACAGATTCTTCACGGGATTCAAGAGGCGAGGTATGATGAAGCGTTACATCTGCGCATAGTAGCCGGTGAGTGTAACCAAATTGCTAGAACAGGTGACGCTCAAAGTCTCGGATGCTGGAACAACAACGCCACTTGTTAATTTATAATGGGCATTGTTCATGGTTCGATGGGTAGCACTAGAAGAGTATCCCGTGACATGATAATCAACCTTAAAGGATCCCAATATGCCAGAGCCTGTACTTAACTGAATATTATCATCGGCATCAGAGACGCCCGAAATAATATCTGTAATGATCAGTACTTGACCTGCAGGTACGGTTGTGACCACTTCACCACTATTACACGCCGAAGAAAAGAAGGATACATTGGGATTGCTTCCCAAACTGATGTTAGCACCTTGTGGATAAGCGAAGGTTTCTCCGATCGACCAAATCAAAAATGCGCCCGACATTATCAACGACGATATTCCGAATAAAGACTTAGTCATCAGCACCTCTTGTACAATTGTAAAGTTATCTCAATATTCATACCTATTAGCACTGACAACCTCAGAAATCAAGACCAAATAGGTACACAAACTCCTTGTTCTCAGTTTATGCCATTAAGTCTCTTGGGCTTTGGGACAAGCATAGAGATGTAGGGGTTCTGTTTTACCTTTGAGAAGCAGTTCTGTGCTCTCCCATCCTTCGGCCTCAATCTCTTGATACACCGGTTCAGAAACCAAAATGGTGCAACGATTTTTGGTGGCACTTTCGATTCTGGCAGCAACATTGACGGTGTCCCCGATGGCAGTAAAGGAGGCACTCTCCGTATGTCCTAAGTCTCCGACAACCACAGTGCCATAGTGTAAACCGATTCCAATCTCAAACTGTTCACCATAAGATGTTTCAAGCCAGGTATTAAATCCTTGGAGACGTCTAACCATATCTTTGGCTGCCCCGAAGGCATCTATCGCAGGATGATTGTCGCCATCCAATCCAAAAATTGCCATGATCCCATCGCCCATATACTTGTCAATTCGACCGTGATGGGCTTTGACGGATTCTCCCATTTCAAAGAAATAGCGATTGAGAATGTGCACGATATCATATGGGAGATGACGTTCAGAAAAGGTGGTGAACGAACGGATGTCGGAAAACAATATCGCCAAGTTTCGTTCTTCCGCTGAATTGGCTTGATGTAAGAGTTTACGATCCAAATCATCTTTGACCACCCTTCGCAACTCCACATCACCTCTGGTTTTCAACTGACAAGACAAGCGAACATTTTCAGGCAACCCCAATCGTTCCGCCAAAGCCTGTTCTTTTTCGGTGCGTTGAGCCACTTCTCCTCGCACAACCACAACACGACAGGTGGAACAACGGGCTTTTCCTTTGCAAGCGTTGGTAATTTGAACACCTTGCTCTATTGCCAATTCTAAAACGGTACGTTCACGTTCCCCGATGATCTGTTCGTCATTTTCCAGTTGAATATTCATGGTCTCCTCCCTTTTGACCTCTATACTCTATCAAAACAAAAAAGACCTTCAAGGTGTATTGTGATTAAGATTGTAATCCGACAACCAACTGATTTCGAGGAATACTCTCTTGGGTACCAGACTGTAAATCCTTTACTTGCACGGTCCCATTCTCCAAATCATCGGGGCCACAAACGATGACCCATCGCACACCTGCATTGTGGGCTTTTTTAAACTGCTTACCCAACTTCCCACCTTTCATCGACACCAAGGTTCGAAAGCCTTCGTTGCGTAACGCTTGGGCAATTTGGAGAGAATGTACTTGGTGAGCATCATCAAATACGGTCACAAAGACATCGGCCTGTCCACTGGTATCCTGCAACATGTTTCGTTCTTCCATGATGGTAATCAAGCGTTCGAGTCCTAAGGATACACCAACGGCTGGCACTTGTTGTTTACCAAACATTCCAATCAGGCCATCATATCGACCACCACCACTGACAGAGCCAATGTTGTCATCGGTGAGGATGGTTTCAAATACTGGACCGGTATAATAGTCTAGTCCACGTGCCAAAGTGTAATCAATGGCTACCCGATCGGGATGTACCCCCATCGCCTGTGCCATCTCTTGAATCGCTTCCAAATTGGCGAGTTCAGGTGCGATGTCTGGAATTTCACCCGTATTGAGCATCACAAACAATCGATCAACTTGCTCTGCGGTAAATCCTTGTCCCAACAGATTTTCTCGGACACCACTTTCACCAATTTTATCGAGTTTATCGATGGCAACCAGTAGATCCACTTCTCGATCAAGGGCTCCAATCGCCGAAACCATTTGGCGTAAAATTCGCCGATCGTTCAACCGAATCCGAAAGGAGCTGAATCCCAATTCGACCAGTGCATGGTGGACGATGGCTACACACTCCGCTTCTGCAAGGGCATTGGTGGTACCAACCACATCGACATCACATTGGTAAAACTCACGAAACCGACCCCGTTGAGGACGATCGGCGCGCCAAACGGGTTGGATCTGATATCGTTTAAAGGGCAATGGCAACTGTGGATTCATCGCCATGACCCTGGCCAAGGGTACAGTCAAATCATAGCGCAATGCAGAGTCTGCTTTTCCTTGTTCTCCTGCTTTACCACGGGCAAGAATTCGAAAGATCAGTTTATTACCCTCATCGCCATACTTACCCATCAAGGTTTCAATCCGCTCTACGGCTGGTGTTTGTAGAGGTTCAAAACCAAATTGTTCAAACACTCTTTGAATCCGTTCAACTATCGAACGACGTTTTCTTAATTCTACAGGTAAAATGTCTCGCATACCTTTGGCCAAGTGAACAGACATAGTGCAACTCCTTCAACGCTCTTTATATGGACGGGATAGCCTGTATCACACTGCATCAGACTATTCAATCCCCAAGAATTTATGTCAGGTCAAATGTGCCATGTTGAGCATCAATCGGTTATAGTAATAGGCAATGACGTTCCACTATATTCGCAAAAATGATGACCAAGGTACCATCCAACGGATCAACGGTATGGGTGTAGGGCTATCGTTGCGCCATCTGCAACGCAGTCAAAAGCCACTCCCCTTGTCTTGCAATGTGGAAATCATTCGTTTTGCCGCCGACATTTTAAATGATGCCATGAAGAATGGCTTTGTGCATGGTGACATCAAACTGGACAATCTATCTGTGTTAAACGACGGTTCTCTCATCATCAATGGCTACGACCGCCCTCGGCGCAACAGTATCACCCCCGAAGGTACCATCAGTCTGCAAGGAGATATCTATGGCTTAGGAATTGTCATGCTCGAACTGCTATCGGGTAAAAGTAGTATTGAACTGCCACTAGATGAAGGTTTACACAACCAAAAAGTTCTCCAGATTTTCTTGACCATCAACTGGCAAGAATGGGCACAACAACCGTGGCTCTCCACGATGCAAGAATACTTGATATCATTGTTGTTTTATGCTCCCAGCCAACGCCCACACCCTTTGGACATTGCCAACATTCTTAAAGAGGCTTCGCTGACCACCACTTCCCCCGGTATCCGACAGTTCATGCAACACCATGGACTCCGTGTCAGTAGCGATAAAGAATCCTTGGAAATGGCACAGGCTTTGCGTAGTTCTGCCCTGATCAGTCCTGTGGAGGTCATGGCCGACTCTGAAGGTACCGCTACAGGATTTTTTACCCGCGACAAGATCGCCGAGATGTTTCAAGAACCGATAGCCGAAGACAAAGTACGTCGTACAGAATGGTCCCCAGAGGCTTCATTGGATCTCGAACCACCCCAAAAATCGAATACGCCCACCTGGCAACAACCATCTCCTCCCGTACAAGAGCAACCAACGCCAAG
>CAKZLX010000218.1 GCA_937127265.1 uncultured Pseudomonadota bacterium | reverse complement strand
CAAACCACAAACGTCGTCAGCAGACTCAACACCGTCCATCAAACCACCAACGATGTCAACCAATTGACGTGCATCCAACTCACCAGAGAGTTCTCCACCACCGAAGTAAGAACCATCAGCAGCAAATGTACCAGAAACAGCCAAAGAGTAGATGGTTGCAGTGTAACCAGCAACAGACAATGTTACGTCACCTTCGGGGATTTGGAACATTGGAGAGTTGCTGAAGTCAGCAGCAGGGAAGTCAGAGAAGGTTTCTGTACAGGTATCTTGATCAGTGCTTCCTTCAACAGAGATGGCACCCAAGATTTCTAGGCTTGTGTCGGCTGCTGTGATTCCCAACAAGATGTTGTTGGTGAACAAACCACCAAGCAAAGAACCGATGCCAGGAGGCTGTACGAAGTTTCCAGAAGCCAAGTCAACAGCGTAAGTCTTGCCAACAATATCAGTTGTCAATGCTTCACCAAGAGCAGATGTCATGAAAGCAACATCGACAGGCTCTTCAGAGTTACAGTAGGACAATGAAGCAGTGTAAGAAGAAGAAGGAGCCAAAGCTGCATCGGCAGTGAATGTTACTTTGGTACCGTCAACAGCACTTGAACCAGCGACTTCACCATCAGGACCAGTCAATGTCAAAGATGCATTTGGATCTTCAGCGCTCAATGTGAACTCAACGCTGTCCAAAATGTAAAAGTTTGAAGCGTCAGCAGTTGGGTAAGTGTTGCTGATAGTGATTTCTGCACCGTCAGGACAAGTGTTTGTGGCAACTTCTTCGCCAGTTTCGCCAGTTTTGTCGCCATTACAAGCGAACATCATTCCAATAAGACCAAGAATCATCGTTTCCTCCATGTGATTCAATCAGGTAGTGTCATGGTAGCAATCCACCATTACTATTACAAAATAGTCATTGAAGGGGAAAATGTCAATTCAAATATAGTGTCAAATGTTGCAGATTGGTGACGTTATGAAGACGAAGAGTGTTGGTTGGCTTTCTCGGTCAATTCTTTGAGCATTACCGCAAACAATTCCTTTTCTTCAGTGGTTTGCTTTCCACGTGTCTTTTCTTCTAGCATCTTTAAGACACCGATGTTGTGGCGTGCAAAGGGTAGGTTGATTGAAGTCTGTTTGGTTTCTGGGTCTTCGATTTCTCCGAGTCCGACAAGGGCGCCTTGGGCAATTTGAATCACGAAAGTACGAAGGTCAATGTTGGGAATATTCATCCGAGTCTCCAGTGTTGTACAATGGTTATGGGGTTGTATATTTGGTTTGGATGTATTAAATGATATAGGTTCCAATCCAAAAACGACAAGGGGTCTAGGGTGTTCCAAATCATTTTTCTATGCATAATGTCGGTTGTACAAGCCGCTACGCAAGGTGCCCAAGAGCAGTACGATATGGGACAAAAGTACATGGATCGAGGCAATTACACCAAAGCGGTTGAGTATTTTAATATCGTTCGTAATTATTATCGCGACGATCCATTGGCACAGATGGCAGAACTGGCCATTGCCGATGTCTACTTCAAAAAAACAGAATGGGACTTAGCAAGGTATAGTTACGATGATTTTCGTCGTCGTTATCCTCGACATGAAAAAGTGGATTATGCCACTTATCAGATTGGTATGACGTTATACAAGAAAGCACCGAAATTTGCGGGTCGTGATCAAAAATGGACGGCGCAGGCAATCCAAAGTTGGCAGGGGTTTGAAAAACGGTTTCCAGAGTCTGAATATCGTCCAGAAGTTGAGGAAAAGCGCACCGAGTGTATTGAACGTTTAGCCAAAAAAGAATTGCAAATCGCTGAGTTCTATGCCAAGCGCAAGGCATGGGAGGCTGTGCGCCGTCGTTCTGAAGGACTGCTCAACGACTATCCAAACTCCGAGTTCCGTCTTCAGGCCAAAGTGTTGTTGGTGCAAGCGCTCATAGAGTTAGATCGTCTCGATGAAACCAAGAATTTATGGAAGCAGTTACAAGCAGAAAGCCCCGAACAAGCCGATACTTTAAAACGCAAGTATCCACAATTAAATACTGCATCCTAATTGGGACAGTTATTGTCCGATAGATCAGTATCAGTTTGTATAGTGTCCAATTGTAAACTACACTATCAATATGAATTATCCAAAAAGACGAAAGAAAAAACGCGATCCCAATTGGGTTCCCAAGCCAATCACCATCAAACAAATCGAATGGGCTAGTGACCAGTATCTCCAACGATACATTGCCACCGAGGCGCAATTGCGTAGAGTACTCAAACGGCGACTACAACGCAATATTCGTAAACGTGGTGAGCACGTTACCGAAGAAGAACGTTTGCGTGGCGAAGAATTAATTGCCGCCCAGGTCAAAAAAGTCATCGATGCGGGGCGTATCCAAGACCAGAAAGTGGCTTTGATGTGGGTCGAACACTTTGTCAATCGTGGAAAGAGTGCCCCTTTTATTCGGCAAAAGCTACGGGAAAAGGGTGTAGCCAGTACCATTATTGATGACACTATTGCCCAAATACACAGTCAAATGAAGGATCCTGCTTTGGAAGCGGCAGTCATCTATGTACGCAAGCGTCGTTTTGGTGCTTATCGAAATAACCCTGAAAAGCAGGCCGAACGCAAACAAAAGGACATGGCGGCTATGATGCGGGCTGGACATCGATATGATGTGGTCAGT
This sequence comes from uncultured Pseudomonadota bacterium, assembly GCA_937127265.1. GTDB lineage: Bacteria > Myxococcota_A > UBA796 > UBA796 > UBA796 > CAJWHX01. The sequence continues at coordinate 4,397 of CAKZLX010000218.1, read as the reverse complement.
CGTGTGTTGGCATGTGAAACCATTGATGAAATTGAAGCTTTGGTTGATGACTCCTTGTTTTAACCCCACCATGTTTACATCAGCGTTTCAGCAAATCATTGACACGGTTTTTTTCGGTATCGTCAGTTAGGTGTCTGTGTACTACGAGTGAGTATTCTTCGCACTTGTTTGATTTTTTGTACATAGAGATTTGTACTTGTGGACTGTTGTCAGTTACCCAAAACAAACCTTCAACCTAGAAAAATGTAGTGTTCAATCTTATGTTGTACAGATAGACTTAGACTGTGGAGGTGGTAAATGAGTGGAGTATTGACAGTTGTATGGCTACTGGCCTGCGGTGAAGACGAAAAAGAGGTAAACATAGCCCCTGTGATTGAGGCTGTAACGATTGTTCCTAGTGAAGATGTCACTACTGCAACCAGTGTACAATGTATTGGAACTGTAAGCGATGCTGATGGAGATGCCCTTACTGTTTCCTACGTGTGGACAGGAACGGATGGTCTGGTTTTGGGTGAAGGTGAGGATTTGGTGTTAACACCTGATATAGTACATCCAACTGACAGTGTAACCTGTACTGTTAATGCTACTGATGGTCGGTCTAGCGTGGAAAGTTCAGCATCCATCGATCTGGTCAACCAACCACCTGTCATCGAATCGATTGAGATTGCCAATGGCGATTTTCGACTGGGGAATGAGATTACTTGTATGGTGGAGACTTCCGATCCCGATCTGGAGGAGACTACAATTACCATTGAATGGTTACGTGAAGAGGATATCTTGGGTGACGGTAGTGCATTCCTCCTCGAGCCAGCCTTGGTTGCGAAAGGTGATTCGATAACCTGTGTGGCTACGGTGACGGATGGATATGATGGGGTCACTACTGCTGAGACTTCGATTGTGGTAGAGAATACAGCACCAGTCTTGACGGGGGTATCGATCCTTCCTGAAAACCCCACCACCCAAGATGTGTTACTGTGTGAACCTCTGGAGCCCGTTGATATTGATGAGGATACATTGACCTTTTCCTATCAATGGTTGGTCGATGGTACAGAACAACCAACTACCAGTAGGGAATGGGATTTGTCAGCCAGTGAAGTGACCGTCGGACAAGAGGTTACCTGTCAGGTCATCCCAACCGATGGCATGGCAACAGGACCCAGTCAGCAGGCGAGTGTTCTGATTACCAATACCCCACCGGTGATCGATGGTCTGTCAATCAGTCCGAATATGGGTGTTTATGCTGATAGTGAACTGAACTGTGAGAGTGTGGTATCTGATGTGGATGAGGATTTATTGACCATCTCCTATGTTTGGTCAACCTCCAACGGTGTATTGGGAACCGACAGTACGATTCAACTGACTCCTTCGATCGCCTCGCCAACTGATGTTTTGTCCTGTACAGCGACGGTTACTGACCCTCACGGTGGTGTAATTGAACAAACCACCGATGTCACCATTGAGAACACACTACCGATGGTGGCAACGATGGTTCTTTCGCAAACAGAAGTCTATACCGACCAAGATATAGAGGTTGTGGTTACCTTGAATGATCTGAACGCTACACAATCCTTGTCTAGTACCTTGGATTGGCACGTGGTCGATCCTCAAACAGGGCTCGATACTGTGGTTTTATCGGGTGCAGATACTGTTTTGCCAAGTACCTATTTTAGCAAAGGACAACAAGTGTATGTGGTGGTGTCACCTTTTGATGGTATCGATTTCGGCAGTAGTGAACAGTCCAGTATGGTGACCGTGCTCAACACAGCCCCCACCGAATTAAATGTCGCCGATCTAACCTTAACGCCCAGTGCGCCATTGTTGGAAGTCGATGATTTAGAGTGTACTTTGACTGCTGGATTGTCGAGTGTTGATATCGATGGGGATACCTTGATGTATCTTTTTGAGTGGCTGGATGCAGAAGGCACAGTGGTACAAAGTATTGAAACCACCAATACCACTGATATACTGCCCAATACTGAAGTTCCTTTTCCACAAACGATGACCTGTCGAGTATCCGCCACGGATGGCGAAGAATACACTCAGACCATTGAAACTGCAGTCAGTGTCACCTATGACTGCGACTGTCCCAAAACAGAAGAACGAGACTATGCCTTTACCTATTGGCCAGAAAACTTTCGCCATGCCAATTTCAATTTGAATGGTTTTTATACGGTTCGTCATTTTACAACGGGCTATTATGGGGCACGGATTGATATGACGACGGGAAGTGTACTCAATTTGGCGCAAGTAGAAACCCCACTGTCGATGAATGAGGCAGCCTTGTCCGAGGATGATTGGTTAACGGCGTCATTGTCCTCATCTGTTTCTTATGCCGTCACCGTCAATGGGACGACCTCGTTGGCGACCGACTTTCTCAATTCCGCTGAAACAGGTACGCATAGTGCCAACAATCCCTCGAAACTGATGGATATGGGGAGGTTTCAGCAACACATTGAGATTCCGGAGATACTCTATGCTGGAAATGGGAACTTGACAGGGAGTCTGGGGATTGTTTCTGCCCCCCAACATTTGGTTTTGACCCATCGAGTGACTTCAACGGTAGGATACAGTGGAGAAATCACGCTACACACTATGTTTTCGGGCGACTTATGGCAACAAGCCCAAAGTATCTCCAGTCTTGATGGCACCCGCGCTTTGGAAGTGGTTGATTCTGATGGGATAGGGTGGCTGTTGATCGCTCCTGAACCTACCGATACAATCACCCAGGAGTCTGACGGTTCAATTGTGGTTTCCAGAACCGTAACCGTACTCAATGTTGGGCAGGAATTAACGATCCCTGTGTTGGTTCTGCCGATGGATCAACTGTCCACCGAGCAAATCGAACTGTATCTCAATCCAGAGAGCACAGTGACCGTATCCTATGCCCAAATGAATCAATCTGACACTTGGACCAGTAGTCTTCAAACGGCCGACTGGAACTGGGAACGGGGGGCTTTTCAAGTTCCTTTGGGTAGCATTCAAGGGTCAGGGGCTTCGGGAGGGTCTGCCAACTGGAGCAATGGCACCGATTTTAATATCTACAACCGTCATTACCTGCGGATAGAACACACCGAAGCCACCTCAGTACACGTACCGCTATTTTTAGATGGACCTATCAATACGACCTTTAACATTACTGGTGGCGCACCATTGTTCCGATCCCTCAATGAAGAACCGACAGGTGTTCCGATTCAAGTCTCTAAAAACTGGCATTTAGCCGGATACTGGCCAAATTGGTTTCACATGTATTCCAACCCATCGGTTCCAAGTGGGTCGGAAGAAATGGAACTTACAGTGGCGATTGGCAAGTGGGGAGAAACCTTTGCCGCCTCCCATGCCCAATTGAGTTTGGTTGGGTGGGGAACCAATCAACAGTGGGATGAGTCGGCCCTAGGGGCTTGGGGAGAATCGATTACCTATGATCCGGATAAAACCCTTCGACGGGCGATGGTTGACGACGTGCGTCCATTTTTAATGAACGTCAACGGACAATACAACTGGACTGGAAATGTTGGTGGTGCTGACTTCCTCAAATATGTTGATATCGACCGACCCTGGCGTGATCAGCAACCGACACAACTCAAAACAACCTACACGGCGCCTGGTCCAGTGATGACCGATGTCACTTATTCAGGGATTACCACCGACGGGGCGATGAGTCTTGAAGCCCGTACCCATTTGGTCAGAACCGATGATTTAGTTCGTGCCTACTATGTTTTACACTACGAGTTTCTCACTGATGTCGAATATGCGCGCATGGGATTGTTTCAAATTGCCGCCGATAACTATTCGGACAATGGCTTTACCAAATATGCCTATGGTGATTCAACGGGAGTGTTATTTGATGGAGCAGTGCCCAATCACGGGACAACTGGGTATGCATCAGATGCTGATCGCGGAATTGAATTGACCGGTGATTATCCTTGGGTCTTTATGTATGACAGTGCCAGAACGGGTGGTAATCTTCCCGAACATGTGGCTGATGTTGGTTTTGTGGTGCGTTCCTATTCGGCGACGATCAATGGAACAACGGTGAGCAATCCACACATCAATATCAATCGCACCAATAATGGGGGCTGGTCACAAATGGCTTTTGAACTGGGGATTCCATTTGACCCGACGGATACGGTTGTGGAGGCTGGCAGTACCATCGATGCCATCGTAGAATACGTGGTGGTACCCAATGACGTTTCATTGTATTATGGTCCTAGTACCGATATGGCATCTGTTGATCCAACGAAGTTTGGAACGACCGATATCATAGCGTTATTGGCAGACACCAACAGCATTGATGTGACGACAACGGTGGGATCAGTCCTGCAAACCCAACCGACCCATTTACAAGCCGAGGTTTCCAATGTGGCGGTCGAATTTGAATTGACTGGTGGTTTTGGCTA
>CAKZLX010000217.1 GCA_937127265.1 uncultured Pseudomonadota bacterium | reverse complement strand
CAGGCGACGCATAGTATTGGGATGCAATTTAATTCGTTGCACCAGTTCAGGAATCGCGTTGCTGGTCACTCTTGGCCAACGGGGAAAATGTTGTTGAAAACCCCTACGAGACCACGATTTCCACGTATGAACTCGTAAGCCTGAAACTCCCAAGTGTGGCAATACATGCCCAACATAATCTCGCATGGCTTTGCCAAACACCATAAACATCATATTTTTAGGGGCAAAATGTGTCGGGTTTTCAAAGGTCAAATAGGACAAACGATGTAAGGCAACCGTTGTTTTGCCAGAACCAGCCGAACCACGAATTACCATAATCCCCTCTTGCTCAGCAGAAATCAGTTCAAACTGATCGGGATCAATCAAAGCTGCAATGTCTGGCAAATGCTTGCTCGAGCGCAATTGCCCACCCGCTCCTAATTGCGAGGTAATTGGAGAGCCTGCCCGTAAAGATGCACCTTGACCACCTGACAACTGCACTTGATTCTTGGACAGTTCTTTCCACTGCTCACCATTTTTCACCCAAGTAGATTCCGAATTGGACAGACGCAACAGCGTTGAGTTGTGGATGTGAACAATTCGTCGTGCCAACACCTCTCCTTCTCGGTATTGTCCGCCAAAGGTTTCTTCGTATTCTTCACCTTCCGAATAGAGATAAAACAGTTTGGAAATCGGTGCATTGCGCCAATCCACAATCCGTAGTCCATTTTCCAAATTGGTGGCTTTTCCCAAATACACATCTCGGATTTTTCCGCGTTCTTTCAAGCGAAGATGAGCAAAGTACGGACATGACGGATCGACTTCAGCCAAGCCACGCATCGCCTTCATCGAATCCAAGGAGGCATTTAATTGGTCCATTTGGTTGTAGAGAGTCGGTAAATCTTCTTCTTTGGCGCCCACAGCCTCATTGCGCAATTGGATCAATTGATCAATGAGATCTTGTTCGGCATTATCAAACCCCCGAGGGTTTTCTTCGAGAATACGGGTAATGTTGGCTAAGAGATCAATCTCTTCTTGAACGATTGATGGTGTGGTCATAAAAATCTCAATTCTACGGTGGGAGCAAGCAAAAAGGATAAGAAACAATAGTACAGTATAACCAATCAAATTCGGACAGGAACGCGAATTGATGATTGTCTACACAATGTTACGTTGTTTCAGATTTCTAAATTGCAGTAATCAATTGCCTTAACGATAGAATTACAGCCACGCAAATTCTCTTTCAAAATAAATCAACGTCGTCCACATACCGAAGATCCCTGCAATCAAACTCGAGCACATGGCGATGATGGAAAGCCCTAACAAACCGGCAACCAAAGTGACATTCAAAGCAAACGAAGCTACTTTTCCACCCCAAAAGGGTTTGTTTTTGGGAATGACCCCTTTCATATAGCGATTGACATAGTATGGCACCAAAGGAATCTGAATCCATTCGCGGGTAAACAACAACCACCCCATCCACCACTCAACCGATCCCATCAAGACAATCGTCCAAGCCACGTTGATACCAAAAATTTTGTCAACCCAACCATCGATGAACCCACCCGTGTGTGAAACAGTTTGTTGTCGACGGGCAACCCAACCATCGAGTACATCGGATATCGACCCCACCAACAACCAAAATAGAGCCCAGGATGGGTCGATCGCTAAAAAGGGATAGGTTACGGCTATAATGAGT
>CAKZLX010000216.1 GCA_937127265.1 uncultured Pseudomonadota bacterium | reverse complement strand
AACATACAATCCTTGTCCACCAACCCGTTGCAACTTCTTTTGCACACAGGCCCGATACCACATCAAAGAGCTGTACTGTTGTTTGGCTGACCAGTCCAAGAAAGGTTTGGGCATATCCTGAGGACTGCTATTCAATAATGTGGGGTCGTCGTTAATGCACATGTCCGAGGCATACATGTTCCACATCGCAAACTCATCTTCTTCGGGTTCATTGAATCGTACCCGATGGATGTGGTCCAATGCGCCGAAGGCTTTGGCTTGTCGTTGGTCGAGAAAGGTTCTGAGATGGCCACCCAAGACTTGATCAAGGCGATCGATCTGTTGGATACCCCATTGTATGGAGGATGAAGGTAGTAGCATTTCCTGAAGTGCTAGACTGTGCGCCCATGCATTTCCGGCCAATAATCGATGCAAAAATGTGGTTCCCGACCGTTGATGTCCGAGAATAAAAACGCTTTGTGGCAGTGAGGGGGTTGGCGTTTTGGATGGTCGTAACCCATCACAGAACCAGCCGGCTTGCACCAATCCATACACACCCAGATGAAAACCGATGCGGGGGATGGTTTTCCAGAAACCCTTTTCACGCATCAAGACCCGTTGCTTTTGCCCAAAGACAGACCATTGAAAGGGAGCGATCCACTGCGGGTGTAGTTGTTCCAGATTATCCTTCATCACGTCCCAATTGTTGTTCGGCATAGATGCGTAAGGCTTTTTTATCGAGTTTGTTTTGTCGGCCAGTTACTGGAAATTGTTCCAGTCCAAAAATGTGGTCGGGAGCCACTTGGTGCCCACAAACCAAGGTTGCTTTTTTGTGTAGCCAGTCAAGACTGGGTCGATCACTACTGGTCCATTCTACAAATAAGACCACATCCTCATCTTCTCTTTGGGGATTCCAAACCCCAACCAGTGCCGATTGATGAACGATCTGTTGTTCTTGATTCAAGGTGGTTGTGAGTTGGGTTTCGAATGTTTGTGGGTAAATATTGAAACCATTGCGAATGATCATATCTTTGATTCGTCCAGCCAAGACCAGCATTTTCTGATCGTTGATCATCTCCCAACGCCCTAAATCACCGGTTGCCAAGCCTTGATCAAGTTGCCTTGGTTCTCGACCCAAATACCCCGTGTACAAAGAAGGACTGTGTACCACGATCTCTCCAACATCGGAGGTGTGGTCACTGGTGTTCAGTTCAACCGTAATCGTGGAGATGGGTTTGCCCACCAAGTCACCTTCACCACGCCAAGCAATTTTATCGGTGGCTTCCACCACGGTAATCACCCCAACTTCGGTCATTCCATAAATACAAAGGATTTGGGTGTTTGTAGAGGTGCAGTCTTTGAGTTGTTGTAAAAAACGAGGTGTAACTGGTGCTGAACCCAACATGATGGTGTGCAAACTGTCTGGTAAGGAGGATACTTTGTTGGCTTTGATCAATTCCATCCACAAATAGGGAGAGGTGAAACAAGCATCAATGGTACCGGTTTCAATCAGTTTGAGCATCGACAGTGCCCGTTTGAGTTTGCGTCCTTTATTTACGTAGGCGGTGTAGCCCATTTGGATGGCATACAACACTTGGGGTGGGGTATCAGCTAAAAATCGCTCGATTGGTCGATCGCCAATCGCCAAGTGAATGTGGGCTAAAAATCCTTCCAAGGCAGCGCAACTATACCGCACACATTTTGGTGCGCTGGTTGTGCCTCCTGTAAAGACGATGATCACGTCATCGGTATCGGTTACACTGGTTGGGGTGCTGTCTTGGGTGGATAAGGAGAGTTCACGGTTGGTTAAGGTGATGATTTGCATCTGTTCAACATCGGGTATTGGTGGAACATCGATATCGAAATTTGCCAACAACCAACGCATACCCCACAGACGATGCACCCACTGCAATTTGTTGTGAATCAGTAGCCATTTTGGGGCTATTTGTTGGACCCTTTCCGAATAGATTTGATCGCCAACCCCACTTTCTAGCAACACCACCACCCCACCAACCCAAAGGACTGCCAGCATGGTGATGCTCAAATCGATACCTGGAGGTACTTGGACCAATACCCGATCGCCTTTGGATACCCCTAAACTTCGAAGGTGCTCGGCAAGACCATACACCCGATGCAACAACTCTCCACCGGTGATTTGCTGACCGTTTAATTCAACGATAGCCAAACGATCGGGATTTTCTTGGCAAGCCGATAAAAATGGACTGGCGGGATTCATGGCGTATCCTCATGTACGGATGACAACATACGGTTGAAGTACCATTCAATAAAGGAAAAGGGTAGCCAACGAAGAATCAATCGTCGCCATCCTGTTGAGGGGCCAATCGCATAGCGTATTTTGGGACGGGGATGTTGCAGAATTTTGAGCACTCGTTCTGCCAAATGAGAAGGGGGGTAGGCACGTTCGACCGCCACTTTGTCGTACCAACCAATGATCGCTTGGTTGAGGGCTGGGTATTTGGGATGGCTGGTACCCGCTTTGCTAGCAAATTTTCGATTAGGACCTGTCATGGCCGTTTTATAGGCACCGGGTTGTATCAAAACCAAATCGATGCCAAATTGTTTGAGTTCATGTCTCCACGATTCTGACAATCCTTCCAAGGCAAATTTGGACATACAGTACGAACCCAATCCTGGTACACCCATTTGTCCAGACAAGGAAGAAATCATCAAGACACGTCCCCCTGTTTTTCTCAACATCGGTAAGGCCTCCTTGGTGAGAGACCAAGCCCCCAATACATTCACCTCGAATACCCAACGCATTTCGTCTTCGGTCATCTCTTCCAAGAAGCCTCCGATCCCAATGGCGGCGTTGTTGATTACGCCATCCAAGTGACCATGTTCTTTTTCGATCTGTGCCAAGACCAGCCGGAGGTCATCGGGGTTGGTGACATCCAATTGCACTGGGTGTACCGGTAGTCCTTTGGTTTCTGCCACCAGTGTGTCTTTGGTATTGATCTCTCGGAGTCCAGCATAGACCACGTACCCTGCTTGTCCCATCGTCTTTGCCAGCGCCAGTCCAATGCCCGATCGGCATCCCGTTATCAGGAGAACCTTTGCCATATTTAGTTTGACTGACGATAGAGTGCACAACCTACAGTGGCACCGGTTCCCAACACCACACAGAGAGTGTCTTTGGTGGCTGAAGGTATGGTTGCAGCCAAGCCAAAGCCCAGTCCGGCTGAATTGAGGTCACCCAGTGTTTGCCAGTCAAAGGTGCCAACGGCCAATGACATACCCAGCGATTGTGCCAAATTGTTGCCCAAGGTGGAATCGGGGTGTGCCAAGAGCAATGTCGTTTCATCAGGGTTGATGTTGTGTTTGGAAAGGTAAGACTCGACTACGGTTTCGATAAAGGTTGGTAGAGTGGTGGTCTCTGTGGTTTCCTCAAACGCCAACGAATGACGACTGGCGGTTTGGTGAACCGCTAAATCCAAATAGCCTGATCTTCCTTGAAACTGGGGGGTGCTCTGAAATTGAAAGGTTGTAAAACCACCTTGTTCAGACCGTTCTACCAAGAGTGCTACCGCGCTGTGTTCCAGTGGAAAATTATCATCAGGTTGCATCGAAGGATGGGATTCACCGGCGATCAATAAGGCTCGAGTCTGTTGTTTGGTCTCCAAAATCGAATGGGCAATCTGCAGAGCGTTTAACAATCCACAAGCCCCATTTAAGACATCAAATGAAAAGGTATGTTTACGGACAGGGGTGGTGATTGGGTTCAGATGGATGCCTAAACCGTGCTGGATTAAGGCAGCAACCGAAGGCTCACAGGTATTGTTGTCTCGATAGATTCCTGCATTGATCAACAGATCGATTTCATCGAGGGGACACTCGACTTGGGCTAGGCAAGCATTGGCTGCGGCAATGGCATGTTCTAGATAGCCTTTGGTATTGTCTGGTTGACTCAGGCCAAATCCTTTGATCATGGTACTCATGCTGACACCTCCAGATCGCCTAGTGTGACCGAAACGCAACCGGTAACCACGCCCGATGCGGCAGGAACCAATAACAGTTTGTCTCCTTTTTTGACCAGTCCTTTTTGCAAGGCTTGATACAACACTACAAAGTGTGATGTGGAGGAGGTGTTGCCACAATCTTCTACACAATGAAGCATTTCCGGTGGCTCCACATGCAACATGGCTTTGATCACCTCCACCGACTTTTGAGAGAAACGCAGTCCAATTTGGTGGGGAATCAAAAAGTTATACCCAGCGGTGTCCAACTGTACACCTCTTTGTTTAAATACTTTATTGGCCATGTAGGGCCACAATTGGAGGTTGTTGGCGGCGTGAAGTTTGATGTTTTTGGTATAGAGGGCCACACCTGTGGTTTCCAAACTAGGCATCCCCAAGCACAATAGGGCAGGTTCGGCACAGGTCATCATTTCGACGATGTCCAACCCTTCATTTTCTTCAGCAGAGTCATCCAAAATGACAGCAGTGGCGGCATCTCCAACAGTCAAGGAGGCAAACTGTTCATGGAAAATGGAGTCGATTTCTCGTTCTGCAGTTTCACTTCCCGCGTAATTGCGTTCACCACTGATCACCATGCCATTTGTAACCGCACCACTTTTGATCAAACTTTCTAATACATAGACCCCGGTGAGCATCCCAGCACAGGCATTCGATAGATCAAAGGTAAGGGCTTGTTGGGCACCCAGTTCATTTTTTAATAACAAACTGATCGTGGGTTCAAAGTGATACCGTTCGCCCAGTCGTCTGGAAATAGAGCAACTGATGATGCAATCTAGTTCTTCGGCGGTGTATTTGGAATGTTGGAGACAATCTCTGGCAGCATTGAGGGCCAAATCAAGTGTACTCTCAGATTCATCGGCAACGTGTCGACTGTGGATGCCAGTGATTTTGGAGAGATCAAAAGGGGTTTCAATCTTCAGTCTTGAGACAATGTCCGCGGTGGATTCGGTTCGACTCGGTAGATAGAGTCCCAAACTTTCAAAACGAATGTTCATGGTATCCTCGGTGAAAAATCACCATTATACTATCAAATTGGCGTTTGATTAGCGTTGTTTATTTGTTTGTTGTGGTGGATTGACTTTGGCCAGCATTTGGGCAAGCGGTCCTTTTTGGTGTTCGCCGCGGATAGCATCCAGTGGAAATCGCATCTGTACTAGTCCCGATAAGAGTGCCATCTGTAGATCTTCCATGGTGTCGGTAGAGGTTGGTCTCTTTTCAATCGAGAGGTAATAGGTGCTGGGAAGATTGTTTCCTACCCAATAATTTTGGATGTGACCATCGACATGTACAGGGGCAAATCGTTTGATGGTGGCTTTGTGTTCGGTAAAGAGTTCAGTCCATTCTGTTAGTGTTCGATCTGTTTTGGTTTGCTCTCGTAGAAATTGGTAGGTCTGTACTGAGTGTAAGTGGTTCAGGGGAAGTGATTGGTCATTGGGAAAGTGCATTGCCCGTTGCGCATAGAAATAGTTGACGGCATCTGCAGGATAGATAGGGCTTTGGGCACTTCTTGTTTGCAGTATCTCTATAATCTTTGCATTTGTATGGCTTGAGGTTGCCAGTGTTTCAATTAGGTGAGCTTGGCAATGTTGGGTAAAGTGGGTGGCTTCTGTACAGAGCGAAAAAGCCAGATCGAGTTGATTGATATCGTCTAATCCTACGACGATTTCAGCGACTTGAAAGAAGCACTCCTCACGTGAACGAGTGTTGTCAATACTGTTACAAAGCGGTTTGAGGTTGGCAACGGTGCCTTGCTCACTCTGTTGGATAGCCACTTGGGTGAGGCACCAAGCATCGTGATTGGGACAAGCCTCTATCACCTGTGTTTGCCTAGAAGGTATCTCAATCACGGGCACTTCCCATAAATGAGCTCGGTTCAATAAGGTTTGGCAGTAGGTTTGATTCTGCCGAGATGTCAAAGACCGACAGAGGTCAGGGGTGTTTGGAGAGGTTGCATCATGCAAGATGTTCCGAACCACTTGTAAACGCTCGGTTTCTGATAAGGTTTGCATGTTCCTTTGGAAGTCACCTTTCTGGTTGGGCCAGTAGGTCACGATGGCAGGGTCAAGTACAGATTGTTCAGGTTCTGGTTCACTAGGACCGGTGTCAGATTGACAGCCGATCCAACACCAAACTCCAAGCCATCTTACATCACTGTAAAACACCAACGTCCTTCATGCAGCCGACCATCTTCTCAAAGGTACGTTCAATGTCGTTGTCCAGTCCAATCGAGAAGCGAATCAGTCCTGGGGATAGTCCCATCTGTTCTTGCTCATCTTCGGGGATTTCAGAAGAGGTACTGGCACCGGATACGCTGAACAAGGTTTTGTAGTAGCCTAAACTGACGGCCAAATAGCCAATCCCAGCATTTTGCATGGCTTCCAACAGTTTGTAAGCGGTGCCCATTTCTCCAACATCCAAAGTCATCATGCCTCCAAAACCAAACTCAGGATGTGCCATTTCCGCAAACAGTTCATGTTGAGGGTGACTTTCCAACCCTGGATACAAGACCCGTAGCCCCAACTCTTCAAATTGGTGTGCCAAGTAATTGGCGTTATAGGAATGCTGTTTCATTCGGATGTGTAAGGTGTGCAGATTCTTTAAGATGCCGGCGGCACGTAAAGAGTCCATTGTAGGTCCCAGCAACATCGCAGCCCCATGGTTCACATCGATCAAACTGTGGACAAATTCTTTGGAACCACAGACTGCGCCACCAACAGTGTCTGAAGCACCGTTGATAAATTTGGTGAGTGAATGGATCACAATGTCGGCGCCCATTTCAATCGGCGAGAAAATCATCGGTGTAAAGGTATTGTCGACCACCAGTTGCAAATTGTGTTCTTTGGCAATCTCAGCCAAGGCTCGGATGTCAGCCACCTCCAACAAGGGATTGCTCAAGACTTCACAATAGAGCACTTTGGTGTTTGGTGTGATGGCATCGCGAATGGCCTCGAGGTTGTTGACATCCACAAAGTCAGTGGTAATCTGAAAACGAGGCAAAAAGTGCTTCATAAAAGCATAGGTTCCACCATAAATCGTCCGTGAACTAACGATGTGATCACCAGCACCACAGAGTTGCATCAAAACCGCAGATACAGCACCCATTCCCGAGGCGGTGACTTGGGCAACTTCGGTATTCTCTAGTTTGGCAAGGGCTTGACCCAAATAGGATGCCGACGGGTTTAAATGCCGAGAGTACAAATAACAACCTTCGCGTTCACCTCCGAACACTTCCTCCATGGTTCGACCGGCAAGGTAGGTGTAGGTTGATGAATCGGTGATCGATGGGTTGACCCCGCCAAACTCTCCGAACACTTGGATATCTTGGATGGCGTTGGCAGGGTTGAATGGTGTATTTGACATGAGACTCTCCTTTGCTCTGTGCAATAGGTAACAAAGAAGTGTGTATACCTCAAAATCATTCTTTTGTATGATGCCAGTAAATACCAAAAAAATATGAGTGAACTTGGTATACTGGTCATTAAAATTTTCATGAAAAGGTGTTGTCAATGCGTAAAAGAATAGTCACATATCTAGAGAATAAATTGCCGATCTATGACGAGGCTGATCGCGTCAAGTGGGACTTGTTTATCTCTATTTTGATTTTAATCGCTGCATTTGAGATACCCTATGATTGGCTGGTTGGTTGGCAAAATCAAACCTGGGCAGATCTGTTTAATCTAATTTTCTTTATGAGTTTTTTTCTCGACATGGTTCTCAACAGTTTGACCCAGCGTCGTGAAGAACCTTGGTTTTTTACACAGATGTTAGATTGGTTCCGAGAACCCAATAAAAAAATCAAAAGTCGAATGTTACTCAAACCGAGCGAAACATCCTTGGGGTATGCAAAGTCGATTTGGTTTCCGATTGATTTTCTTTCTACCGTACCGTGGTCATTTTTTGCAGAACTCTTTTCACCGCTGAACTCTTTGCGATTGCTTCGATTGCTTCGATTGGCACGTTTGTTTAAAGTGCTTCGGCTCACCAAGGCCTTGTATTTATTAGAAAGAATTCGACGAGCGATGCCAACGGCTCCATCTGTGGAACGTCTGTTCTTTTTATTCCTCAGTATTCCTTGGATTACCCACTTGTTTGCCTGTGTGTTTTATGCATTTGAAAAACACAATCCGGCGGTCACCTATGGAAATTCTTTCTACTACATGTGGATGGCATTGATGACGCAACAAGTCGACAACAATTCGATAACCTCGGGCTCTTTTTGGCTGTTCATGTCAGCGATTGTGTTGTCTGTATTTGTATTTGCCAGTGTGACGGGGAACTTTGCTGCGATTTATACCGGAATGGACTTTTCTTCTCGCCGTAAAACGTCTGTACTGTTGAAACAACATACGGTGGTGATTGGTTGGAACAAGAATATATATTCGAACAGACCTCTGATGAATTATAGAATTGGAACCTGAGGTTGAGAGCGGCATCTTCGGCAACAGAGTCTCGCATGTAGCCAACAGTCCCCCAAACACTCATGCCAATGAAACTTCCAAGAGTCACTTTGCCTTTGTGTAGCCAGATGAATGTCCCCAAACGTTTTATCCAGCGTACTGGAGTCATCGCGCGGTACCACCACCGACTATCTTCGACCAATGTTCGAACAAGTTCAATTTGCGCAAATAGTTCCAGTTGATCTTTCGCTGTATGAGAAGGGACTTGATCTCTTTTCCAAGGTACAATTTGTTGGGCATAGCCTTGGAATTTTTTTGTCCAATGGGTACGTATAGATTTGTTCATGCGTGGTATTTTGAGGTTTTAGGGTTGTACGAGACCATTTCGATCTATGAAGTTGAGACAGAGGAGTACAGTTGACGTGTCAATAAGTTGGTATTTTTCGTTGCAACCATTTTTAATTTGGATATAGTCTATTGTGTAATTTATTTTACCGCATATTATATTGCATTGACCCTAAGGTTTGAGTTTCTATGTTTGGCATTCTTTGTATTCTTTCTTCGTTGTTTTGCTTTATTCAGTCAGTCGAAGCAGACGAAGGTACTGGAACACAATACGTATTTATCATCGATGACTCAGGCAGTATGGGACTTCAATATCCGAACAACATCCCTGCTGACCCCAATCGATTGGCGACCTTTGCTGCCAGTTCAATGTTGATGATGTTGTCCAATCAAGACGAGGTGAGCATTATTCGCTTGAACGGTGGCAAAGACCAACCTACCAAACCAAATCGTCGTCCGGCAATGAGTGCTGACGAACCTCCGGTTATGTTGCCATTAAAAAAGTACCGCAAAAAGATTTTGGCTTCGATTGATTTGGAAAGTAAAATTACCGCTTATGCCGGGCAGATCACCCCTTGTCGCTCTGCGCTTAGCCGTGCGCAAACAGTACTCAACAACAGTTACCAACGGGGTGTTAAACAAGTTGTATTCTTCTTAACCGATGGTGCCTGTGACCCGTCTTCAGAACGAGTGGAGAAATCCGACGTCTGGTTGAGTGGATTGACCAGTTACCGCAACAATGGCTTCAAGTTCTTTCTGCTTACTTTTGAAGGACGAGATTTCTCCAAAGATTTATTGCAGTACACACGAAATGCTGAAGGTATTGATATCGGTCGTCACGTTGAGGTCAATGCAGATGATCCAATCGGTATCATCACACCATTTGCTGAAGCATTGGCTTTTTCTCACGGTGTTGAGCCGATTGTTTTACGTCCTGGCAGTCAAGAGATTCCAGCCCATCCTGCCGCTGCCGATGTACGTTTGTTGTCGGTTGATGTTGATACCAATGATCGCCAAATCAAGATGGAACTCAAAGAAAAAGATCAAAAAGGTTCCAACTTAGGGAAAGTGAAAAAACCGCGATACCTTGAACACCAGTGGCGAGCCGCTGATAATGAATACACCTATAATTCGTTGCGTGATGCAGGTGAGACTGGTGCCAAATTTAAGGCTACCGCCTTGCGTTACATCCCCAATACACAAGTGGTGTGGGGACAGGCTGAAAACGGCTCCAGCGATTAGCGAGTGATTGCCATTCCAGAGTATCGCTTAACGATGAAAACTGAGTTCATGGAAGGTGACTGCTCGCGTATTGAAAATAAGTATGGGGAGGGAAATAACCCTCGTCGTGGCGAGCAAGCCTGTATCTTGGTTTCTTTGTACAACCACACCAAGAAAAATGTAACCGCTGATATGGTAGATGCATTTCCTGAACTGCGTGTGGAAATGAAATTGTCCGTCAATGATGAATCTCAGATGGTTACCTTTAAAAAGATTGCTTACTCGGAATATTTTGCGTATCCGTTGCAGTTTTCTAAACTAGGTCAATACAAGTTGTTGCCGTCGGTACAATTGTTGGAGAAGGGACTGCATTTATTTGGTGATTTGTATGAGTTTTCCACTTACGAGGTGGAAATTAAAACGGCACCGAGTGACTTGAACTTTGGTACCCTGCACTTGGGAGGGAACGATCGCGAAAAGTTTGAAATGACTGGTGCATTCAAGGAAACGGAAGCCTCTTTCAAAGTCAATTTTGATACCCCAAATACTTGTATTGACATCTTGGTCGATGACAAAAAGTCTGGTGAAATATTGACCGTCAAAAA
>CAKZLX010000215.1 GCA_937127265.1 uncultured Pseudomonadota bacterium | reverse complement strand
CAGACAGTTTTAACAAAATCGGCCGCTCAATCCCCACACCTCGAAACTCAAGCACGGCAATCCTTTTTTGCTCAGCCAACGCCGATGACATCATCAACAAGTTCAATACCAAAACCCAGAATAGTTGGTTCACCATCAATACCTCCATTTTCTATGCTTGAAAATACCCAAAGGCTACCTCAATAACCAATTCACTTCTTGGGTAATTTCTATTTCCTCATCCTATATCCAAAACCTGTGGTCTACACCAACCACTCATTCCAACTCATCTTCCAAACAGACCATGACAAACATCGTACTGACACCATGTTCCAAATACACATGGACAGCCTCCTCAACAACGGTATGTTCTGTGAGCATGCGCTGTTCCAATGCAAATACTTCATCTGAAGCATCCAATAAGCCTTGGACTTCTTTGGTTGTCTGCAAGTGAGCCAACCGTTCTGCCAAATGGATTTGGGCATACTCTTTGGCAATCTCGGTGGCGAGTTCGATATCCGCTCCTACAGATGCCAACTCAGACGATCCTACCCCACAATTGTCTGGAGGATGGTGAACCCAATCATGCGGAATCTTGGTGTGTAGGGTATGAGTTACCGCTGTACTTTTGATACAGGCACTCAATATGGTCACGAAGAAAAACATATCGATAGTGTACCAAATGCGAACCCATTTAATTGATAGACAGATCATAATCACTACTGAGGTGATCACGAACTGCTTCCTTAGACTGTGCTTATCTTGCTAATTCATCGATGTTTAAAGCAGGAAACCTCCAAATATGCCGTCGTTGTCATAAAATGGTCATCCCAAATGACACAAGAACCCACTTGGATACAGTCGATAAAATCCATTATGATGATACTACCCACATTTATGAACATCTTCATTTGGACACCAATCATGATAGACCAAACCACTTTAGATAGAGTACTAAAACGCTACCAAAAAGCCCTACAGTACAGCACTATAGATCCCGAAGTCGCCTTGGGTGAGTCTCGAAAAACAGCCGAAGCCATTCTGAAACTCTTGTACAACGAACAGCGAGATCAGGACCCCAAAAACCAGTTGTTCAACAAACCTGTTGAAAAGAAAATGCTCAGTGATTTGGCCTCAATCATGGAAAAGATCAAACGCTACCCCCTGATTGTAGCCACCGCTGTTCGTACCATTCAAGCCTTTGGAAACATCGGCGCCCACGATCAAGGAGAAGAAGCCGATCACGTCGATCAAGATTCCATTTTGGCTTGTACTACCGCCCTTAGCACATTGATGAAATGGTTTTGGCAGGAATTCAACCAAGACCTCACACGCCTTGAATTGAATGCAACCACCAATACTGACAGTGCACAAACCAACACCACTCTCACCGATCTACTTGAACAGGGAGTCTCCAGTGCCCTGCAAGGAGCAAACACCGCTGTCGATACGATGAACGATATCGCCAACACACTGATACCCCAAGCGTCATCCGTGAATACCTCTCCCGAATCCAATCTAGAGACCAACGACACCACTGTACCAGAAGCCACCAAAAGTAGCCGTACACCCCTTCTCGCTGGAATCGGATTCATCGTTTTACTGATTGGTGGATGGTTAGCAACACGCTCCAAACCGCCTGCAGCACCCATTGACAACACCATCGACAATGTCACACAATCAGCAGAACAACCCACCCTACTCGAACGAATTACATCTGCTTACACACAAGCCAACATCCCCACACCACCAATAGAGTGCCAGCAAGAAAATGAACAAGTTCTAACGGAACTCAAAACAACACCGATCGACAAGATCAAAGTATCAAACTTAAAGGAAAGAATCGCCAGTTCTTTACTGTTGCGAGCCTTACTAATCAAAGATTGGCACACGCATATCAACGATCACAAGAATGACCGGCAAAAACGCCACGGCTTATTAAAACGAAAAGCACAAGAGCATGATGAGGACGATGCCGAGATTAAAACCTACTTACAGTCGGCTGTGGTCGATTGTTCAAACTGGGCCTTTCCCCATACCATGTTGGGTAACTATTGGTATGCCAAAGAAGACTACTCCGCCGCACAAGCAGAGTATGCTGTAGCCTTAGCCAATGAAGCCGACAATCCAGAAGTGCTCTTTAACAGTACACTTGCTTATATGAAAAATAAAGAGTTCAACAAAGCCTTGGAGCAAGTCAACATCTTGGAACAGTATGCACCAAATCACGACAACCTTCAATTGATCAAAACCCAAGTACTGGTCGCCAATAATCAGTTTGCCGAAGCGGAAGAAACTGGGGTCAAAGCCTACAATGATCCCAACAGCAGTGCCAAAGCAGCGTTGTTGTTGTGGCAAGTCTATACGAAACTGGAACAGCCTGAACTGGCCAATGAATATGCTTGCTCTGCTTTAAAACTGGGTATGGAACAGGCAAAAGATATTTGCAAGGAGACAAAATAAAACTCTTCGTTCAGCTTTTCTTACTGTGCCTACCTTGGAATCCCTCACAACCGCCTCGCAAAATCTCCTCGACATGGGTTTGAGTATCGAACAAATTGCCAAAGCAACCGGATTGACCGAAAAGAATATCCGAAGCCTTTCTTCCAACAAGTAAGTACACCCGTATAAGCAATCTAGTCGACTGTACAGGGGCTACTCCTCGATGGAACTGCTCAAACCGTTGAGAGTTTAGTTTTGTCTCAGCAGCATCGGGTGATGATCAACGACCCAGGTTACATCACCGAAGGCTTGTAACTCACTTTACAAGCCAATGACAAGTAATCCGATACCCTCCACCCAAACATCGTAAATCTGAGATCAACGTGGTGGTCTATGACAGCAACAAAGAACCCGTACCCGCCAAAGTGAAAGATTTGGCGTTGCTTGCGGTGACACGGTTCGTTTCAAAAACACCACATCATTCCAACAAGTGGCCACCACTGAACCATCTGTAAAACCCTGATGTACTCGCCAAT
>CAKZLX010000214.1 GCA_937127265.1 uncultured Pseudomonadota bacterium | reverse complement strand
CAAAAACCTACACCCGCTTGGCAACAACCTCCGCCACCTGTGCAAGAGCAACCAACGCCAAGCCTTCCACCAACACCCGCCTGGCAACAACCTCCGCTACCTGAACCTCCAGCGCCTGAACCGCCACCAACACCCGCTTGGCAACAGCCACCTCCCCCTGCGCACGCACAGCCAAACATTTCAATTGGCATGGGTGCCCAACCACCACCTGAGCCATCCCAAAACTGGAATCAACCACCCCAGCCTACATTTTCTGCCGGTGGAACCATTGCACCACCCCCTAGTATGCCTGAACAAAGTATGCAGGGTGGTATCGACAAAAAGTGGCTAATCATCGGTGGCATAGGCCTGGTTGTTTTATTACTGATCATTGGGGTCTTGCTTTGGAAAGTAATGGGTAGTGAAAATACAGAACCATCAAATAACGACCAAGAGATTCAAGTCGAAACCCTCGCACCATCTCAACCAAACGATGACATCGAAGAATTAGACGATGAAGACATAGAGATAGAAGAAGAGGTGGAGGAACCTGAACCACCCGTTGAAAAACCAAAGCAAAAACCAAAGCCCAAGGCCACAACACCTGTTCAAAAGCCGAAGCCAGCCAGAAAAACCACGAGCAAGCCAACCAAGACAACCAAACCCAAAGAGGTTACGCCTGCCCCAACAGTCGTCGGTGCGGGTGAGTTTACCACACTCATCAAGTTTGCAAAGGCAGCAACACTCAAGTGTGGTGATGGTCAAACCAAAGACTTTGTCAGACAAACCCGAATGACCTTTTCTACACGAACAGCCTGTCGTATCAGTACGGAAGATGGGGAGACCGGTGCACTATCTGCCAGTAAAAGTGGTACCATCGAGTGTACACTATCCGGTTCTCGCATCCGATGTCGATAATCAACTATTACAATACCATGACCTTGAGAGGTACACCATGAGTGAGCAAAAAACAGAACAAGATATTACCCTTGAGATTCAAACACTCTTCCAATTTATGGATGAACTCAACTATTATGAGATGTTCTGCCTCACCCCCGACTGTATTCAAAGTGATATTCCAGTCACTTACAAGGCAATGGTCGAACGGTTCAACCCCTCTCAACTATCTGCACCCAGTGAAGAATTAGTCGAACAAGGAAACTACTTATTGCTCTCATTCAAAGAAGCCTTTGAGACCCTCAACAGCATTTCCTCTCGCCTGCAATACGATGTCTTGTTGAGCAATGGTCGCATCCGCATTGAAGATACGCAACTGGCTGAAGTGGAGAACCAAAATGCTGGAGATCCTTCCAATGCCGCAATGACCGAAAATGGTAAAAAGTATTGGACGCTGGCACTGGAAGCCTTTGGCAACAAAGACTTTCAATCCGCCCTTTTGCAAGTTGGATTTGCACTCCAATATGAACCATCAAATGAAGCCTTCCAAGAATTCAAAGAACAAATGGAAGTCGAAGTCAAAAAAGCACCGAAGAAAAACGACAATATGTACCGTATCCGCCTCTAAGTCATTTCAGCAAGGATATCTGGGGCAAGAAGAAACCATACTTACCCCACTGGTCACTGTGCCTTTATTTTGTCTTAGCAATACTGTTCACCATGCAACATCCAACACCCAATTGGGTAAGTGGGTTTTTGCTCAGTCCACCAGGTCTGCCAGGCGCGCACTTGGGCTTGTTGACATCGCCATGTTCCATCCACATCAAAGGGCAATCGAACCCCTGTTGTAATCACCAGTTCATCATAGGCAGAAGAACGAACCAACCGATCATCGTGTTGTAAGCCCTCAATCAGCTGTGCAGGTGACATTGGTAAACCAGCCCGATAGCGAACATTGGGAATCCAAGCATTGTGCTCGTCCAACCAACTCTGCCAACGGGCACGAAGCAAATAATCCTCAGTGTTTTCATGGTGCCCTGTCATTAGTTCCAAAGCGTGACTGGCGGCAATCGCTTTGTTGCGATCTCGCAAAGCAGTCATCTTCACCAACAGTGGAATCGCCCGAGTATCCCCTAAGTATCCCAAACCATGAATAGCCGAGATAGCGACTGGTTGCTCTGATTCAGCCAACTGACGAAGCAACAAAAGATTGGTAGTTCCACCATAACGACCGACCAAATGACCCAAAATACTTTGGTGACCCAATTTACCGTCTGCCAATTGTCCTGCCAACTGGTGAATGGCAATGTCATCTCCCAATAACAACAAGGCCGTAGCCCAGTGCTCCATTAGGTCAGGGATATCCCCATAAGCATCCAAAGTAGGAATGATACTTGAATCTCCCAACCTTCCCAAGGCTAACAAACAAGATTGTTGTATGTGAGTATCTTCAGATCGGTCCAATAAATCAAGGATACCTTGTTGTGCACGAGTATCTCGACGTTCTCCAAGCACTTGGGTCACAATCCAATGAGTTGAGGTTGGCTCTTGATCGGAGAACATCGCACACAATGAGGTGATCACTTGTTGATTCCGAGTGCGACTCAAGCAATAAATCAAACCTTCCATTGCGACGGTATCCATCTTTGTAGAACGGACAAACTCCAGTACTGCATCGTGTGCTTCGATAGAAGGATGGGCCAACAACAGTTCCATTCCTGAAATAAAATATGCGTACTGGTCATGGGCGGGAGTCACCAAATCTCGTTCGATAACCGTTCTAGCGGAATAGATTTGATTGCGCAACAGGTCCACGATCTCCACTGGACTGTCGGCAACCGCCATTTTCAAACCGTATAAACGTCGCTCTGGATTGTCAGCTTCTTGACGTACACCACGCCCTTGTGCCCGTCGATACTGTACCCAACGCTGGGTGAGTTCCTTGGTGGTTTCCAAATACCATGACCAAAAATTACGACGATTCGACAAATAGCGATCTGCCACCGAAAGTCCACTGGCAAATCCCACTTGTTGAAAGAGGGTGGCGGCTTGTTGAAAATGGGTTTGAGATTGGCTCAAACGTCCCCAGTGCAATAATGTCTCCGCCATGTATAAGGAGGCATTCACTTGAGAAAAATACTGCATCGCCATCTCATAGCGAGCATTGGCAGAATCATGTTGTTGCATCGTTTGATAGAGGTCAGCCTCATGACTAGCGATTTGTCCCAAGCGAATAATATCCGTCAATGGCGTCAAACGAGTCGCCTTAACAAATCGGGTGCCTGCTTCTCCAAATCGTTGCTCTTGATGGGCTAAGGTGGCCGACAATTGCCAATACCAACCACTATATGAATCCGCAGCATCAACATTATGCAACTGATCGACCATCCCTAAAAATTCGGTTGCCCGCTCGTACTGCTCATTATCTAAACAATATTGAGATGCCAACAACCAAGCTTCGGTTTGAATAGATGCCGATGGCTCTAAGTCCAATAAATCAAATAAAATGTGGAGTCCCCATGGTTCGTGACGAGCAACAACAATCCGTGCCAACCGTAACAAACACTCTATTGCAAAACGATCATCTCGACGCAATAGTGCAAAGATCAAGGTCTCAGCTGCATCATGCTGAGTTTGCTGGATCAATTGATCGATCTGAGCAAGCAATAAACGCGCGGGAACAAACTGTGGATTCCAACGGACAAATTGTTGCTGTACATCCCCAAAAGAAATCTCCGAAGTGCTGTCAACATCACACAAGACCATCGCAACAGAGGTCAGAGTCTCTAAGTCATATCGAGACAGAAAACAATCACGACCATTAGGGCCGCCAATGGTCGCCAATGCATCAGACCACAACGCCGTGAAAGTCTCTTCCATTGAACTGCGTAAGGATGGTGATTGGGTTAGCAAAGTTTGAATCCATTGCTTGTCTGTTGGAACTGCTTCGACATAGGGCAATGGGAAATGCAGTGAACGTACCGACTCTAGTTTAGCCGATTCCACCCCTGGTTTACCCAGAACCTCTAAACACCAAGCATACTGCAACCACGCTTTTGGTGTTGGCAATTCTTCTAAAAGTCGTCCCAAGACTTCGCAGGCTTGTTGATAGTTACCACCTTCTATCCATTGATCGATGAAAGTTGCCTCAAAGAACACTGGTTCTTTAACCAACGTATGGCGTTTACGAAAAGCACTGGGAAATGTCCCGTCAACCAACAAACGTATATTGGACAACAACCAATCTTGAAAGGTGCGGTACAAGGGTGTAAAGGAGCCTATTTTATCCAAAAGAGGTTGAGAGGGTGTCCACAGCCCGTAGCATCCTTGACCATTCGCATCAATGATATAGGCCCAGTGTTCAGTTTGGACACCATCCATATCAAAAGGATTGACCATCACATTCATTTGGGCAAAACAAACCACATTTGGATAAGTACTATCAACAGGTGTCAAGGCCATCGTTGAATGAACGATTAAATCACCATCAAAGAGAACCGCACCGTTGTGAATCAACAAAAACTGACGTAAATCATCTGGAATACCAGGTTGTAATGTTTCTTCGCGTTCAATGAACCGCTGGGGTTCAATTCCGGCTTCAAGATGATGCACGTGTTGTTGATAACGACCGAGAAGAGGATAGATTTCAGAAATCGGCGAATAAGGAGAGGAAGATAGCAGTTGGGACACACTGACTCCTAGGGATGAGGGATTCTCATATAGTATACTGAATGTCCAAAGTATTGACAAGTCAATAGATAATATTTTCTCTAGATTCTCTTCCGTTTCCGATTCGCAATCGTGATATCAACCTTATTTCCGAGGTTTCACAACTAAATTAACCAACTTCTTGGGAACGACAATTTCACGAATAATTTCCATGCCTTCCAAGCGTGGTGCAATCTTTGGATGTTGCTTGACAGTGGCTAAAATTTCTTCTTTGGTAGCATCGGCAGAAAAGTCGATACTGGCTCTCATTTTTCCCGACACCTGTACAGCAATGTTGATGGTTTGTTTTACCAATGCCTTTTCATCCCACTGTGGCCAATCTGCATAGGTCAAGGATTCTGTGTTGCCCAATTTCTCCCACAATTCCTCAGCAATATGAGGAGCATAGGGTGCCAAAATACGAACAAATGCCGATACTTCTTCTTGAAGAGGCATCTTGTTTTGACAGGCATTCACAAATTCCATCATCTTGGAAATCGGTGTATTGAATTTCAAAGTTTCGATACCTTCAGTACTTTCCTTGATCGCTAGATGAAGTGCACGGGTGACATCTTCACGAGCATTGCCAAATGGACGCATTTCACCATCGTCCCCAATAAAGAGTCGCCATACTTTGTTCAAGAAATTGCGAATTCCTTTGCAACCAGATGTTTGCCATGGTTTCACTTGCTCCAATGGCCCCATAAACAGTTCATACATCCGCAAGGTGTCTGCCCCAAAATCAGCCACAATCTCCAACGGGTCAACCGTATTCAGTTTCGATTTGGACATTTTTTCAACTTGGCTGAACACTTCGGTATCAGAACCAATCAAGAAATATTTGTCATCTCGTTTTTCAACATCTGAGGGGTGATGATACTTCCCATTGCCATCTCGATAGGAGAATGCCAAAATCATCCCTTGATTGAACAACTTTTGGAACGGTTCTTTGGTGGGAACCAATCCACAGTCATAGAGTACCTTGTGCCAGAAACGGGCATACAACAAATGCAACACCGCATGTTCCACACCACCAATATAGAGATCTACATTTTGCCAGTACTGCACGGCCTCTGGTGAAAATGGTGCATCACTGTTTCCAGCATCCATATACCGTAAATAATACCAGCAAGAACCTGCCCATTGCGGCATGGTGTTGGTTTCCCGCAGTGCAGGTTGTCCATTCCACTCTGTTTTACGCCACTCTTCTGCACGAGCCAATGGAGGTTCACCATCAGCAGTCGGTCGATAAGCTTCAATGTGTGGCAAACGGATTGGCAATTCCTCTGGGTCAACAGGATGAGGTTGGTCATCTTCGGTATAGACAATTGGAAACGGTTCACCCCAATATCTCTGACGAGAAAACAACCAATCTCGTAACTTGAAATTGACTTCTTGTTGCCCGATGCCTTCTTCGACCAACCAGTTGGTTATACCAGATTTGGCTTCGTCTACCGACATGCCATCAAAGTCACCTGAGTTGATCAATACCCCGTCTTCGGTCCAAGCGGATTCTTGAATATCAAAGTCAGCGGAGGGTTTGATCACCGGAATAATATCAATACCAAACTTTTTGGCAAAGGCATGATCACGCTCATCATGCGCTGGCACAGCCATAATCGCACCCGTTCCGTAGGAGATGAGTACATAGTCGGCCACCCAGATGGGAATCTGTTTACCATTGACGGGATTGATCGCATAAGCGCCTGTGAATACACCCGTTTTTTCTTTTTCGCTGGCTACTTGACGCTCTAAATCAGACCGATTTTTGGCGGCCTCTACATATTCAAGGACTGTTTCTCGTACCTCATCTGTACAAATCTGCTCCACCAATGGATGCTCTGGTGCCAACACACAGTAGGTAGCTCCAAACAAAGTGTCGGGACGGGTCGTATACACTTCAAACCCCACACCTTCTTTATTGGCAACAGCAAACCGTAAACGGGCACCTTCTGAACGACCAATCCACTGACGTTGCATTTCCAAGACCCCTACAGGCCAGTCCAAACCGTCCAAATCGTCCAGTAATCGTTGAGCATAAGCGGTAATTTTCAACATCCACTGCTTCATCATTTTGCGTTCAACAATATCACCAGTTTCGACGTATTTGCCGTCAACAACCTCTTCGTTTGCCAATACGGTTCCTTGAGCCGGACACCAATTTACCGGAACTTCGGCCAAATAAGCCAAGCCTTTTTCGTGCAATTTGAGAAAAATCCACTGCGTCCAGTGATAGTACTCTTCTGAGGAGGTACTGACTTCTCGTTCCCAGTCATAGGAGAACCCCAATTTCAGCAACTGATTCTTGAAGTTTGCGACATTTTCTTTGGTAATTTCAGCTGGATGCCGGTTTTCACGTACAGCTGCACGTTCCGCAGGCAAACCAAAGGCATCCCAACCCATCGGATTCAGAACATTAAACCCCTTCATTCGTTTGTATCTTGCTACGATGTCTACGGCTGTATAGGATAATGGATGTCCCACATGCAACCCAGAGCCAGAAGGATACGGAAACATTCCCAAAACGAAATATTTGGGCTTATCAGAGACTTGTTCAGCAACAAAACTACGATTGTTCTGCCAGTAATGCTGCCACTTTGATTCGATTGCTTGAGGATTGTATTGCGTCATCTCATCTCCACGATTTGGTGAAGCCAATTAACCCCATTCTATGGTGATTGCAATAGTATAGGACTGGTTAACCAAACCATTTCTTCACCACAAAAGATTCCTCATTACAAAAAAAGAAAAAGAGTCGTCAGCCCTTCCAAATTTCCCTCAAAATCCCTCAAACCAACGACTCTTCCCAAATCATTACTAATAATGTTCGGTTATTGTATCATATCAATCCAACTGTGTCACCTCTTTTTGCAACATTTCATCCAAATACTAACACTTTTTAGCAGATAATACGGTCATAATTTGACCGAATTGTAACATGTGTCCGCATCTTTGACATCGTGTCTCTGTCCAACTGATATTGAAACTATTTTGCCTTTTACAGAAGCTGTCGTTGTACGAAACTCAGTCCACTCAATGTCACCCCAGGGCAAATTGTAGACGCTTAGAATCGAAGCTATCAAGACAGATGCCGCTATGAATACAATCTGTATATTTTTGATCATCAATGCAACAGCAATACTTTCCATCATAAAACACCTCATAAATTTACCTGAAAATGATTGTTCGAGTCGTTGTATACTTTATCAGAGACTTGACATTCCAACACCTTACCAACTGAACATTTGTATGTTAACACATTTCTAAACACCTGTATAAAAAATAAAAATGTGATGGACATTTTCTGTCCACAAGAATACACTAGCAATACAATTCAAGACAAAACGAGGTTTCCATGGACGAAATATCAGACGACAAATTGAATAAAGGACAAAAATTGATTCGCATAATGCAAAGACTGCAACGTCCTGAAGGGGCACGAGCGTCTGAACTGTTAGAAACCTTCGACTTGAACGAAAGAAGTTTACGACGTTACATGACCGACTTACGTGAAATTGGTATTCCGGTGGACAAATCTAGCGTTCCAGTCTCCGAACACTCTGATTTAGACAAAAGCACTGAACTTCTTTTTAAAGTGAACCCCGAGTACCAACGTTCAGGTATTCAAATCACTCTTTTAGAGTGGATATCGCTTCGGTTTGGTCGAAACATGTTCACCTTTTTAGAAGGGACCAACTTCTCGCAGGACTTCGATGATGCCCTCGATAAGTTGAGCAGTATCAACATTGGCAACAAACAAAGTCTCACCCGAGATATGGACCGAAAATTTTTGAATATTGCTGAGCATACCAAAGATCACACTGATCAAAGCGAAATTATTGATGACATCATCACCTGCTTGCTCTATCAAAACGTAGCCCAAGCCTTCTATGCCAGAATCGGTTCTCCAACCAAAACCTACACCTTGCATCCGTACACATTGGTCACTTTCCGACAAGGACTCTATTTATTTGCTTGGGACGTTGAAGCCCAACAAATCAAAACCTTTGCGGTTGAACGATTCCACAAATTCAAGCGCGATCGTCATACCGAATTCGAAATTCCCTTCGATTACAAGCCCCAAGATATCATCAAAGACTCGTTTGGTATCATCAAGGGAAGTGCGGTGGAGAAGGTACAATTGCGCTTTTCCAAACGAGCGGCACCCTATATTCAAGAACGAAAGTGGCACCATTCTCAAGTACTTGAACCAGCACCACACAGTCAAGTCATTCTCACCTTGGAAGTCGGTGTCGCCTATGAATTGAAACAATGGATCTTGGGATTTGGGTCCGATGTGACCGTTTTGCACCCCTCCTCTTTGGCCAAAGAGATTGCCGATGCACACCGACAAGCTTTGGACAATTACACTGACTCTGAAAACGATTGAACCTTCACAATCATTGGAAGTCGTATGGCAAAAAATCGACGCTTAGCCCAACATGTCCCTCCACGGACAGCTTGGCCCACACTTACCCCCTTAGAACCAATGAGTGGTGACTTCGGTGTTCTCCACCCCCCTTCGGATAGTGTGTGTTTAGCCCAAGAAGATACATTCCTGCACTTGTACACTGAGGCTCTTCAACACGGTATCTTTCATCCTAAAAGTTGGGAACAGTGGGCAAGTCAATGTCGAATTCCAACCAGACCTTGGCTCGAAAATAGTCCGCCAGTTTCAGCAAAGATGCTCTTACCCTTGGAACTGCTGAGCAATATTTGTGAAGATTATATCCCTCATATTGGTTTGTTTATTGACGAATTACTTTGGGCTGAAACCTATCGAGGAGATTTACGGGTGTTGGGAGGTGCCATCGCCTCCACTTTACCGTTGATGAAACATGGACACACACCATTATATAAGATTGCCAACCAACATCCTCGATTGCGTCCACTCCTACACCAATCACTAACTGCACACTACCGTACACCAACCATGCTTTGGCGAAAGAGTGGTTCCACAGCGATTCCAATGTTGCCATTGGGAAAACAGTACCACCCAAATAAAGTCGATAATATCGATGACATCGCAAGTGATTTCTTCATCGCAAAAGTCATCTATATCGACAACCAGCAATATACTGGCACCTTAGCGCACTTGGTCTTGGCAGTGGACAATGGTTTGGCTTTACAATCCTTTTTACAAAATCGATTACAGATTGCTTGGTATCGATACCGTCGTCACAATTCAAAAATATGTTATGAAGATATATTGAGAGAACGTTCGGACATACTTTATCGAAGTGCATTTGAAATAAAATCCTAACACTGTTCTGATTTATTCCAAACAGGCGTTCCACCATCGACAACAAATTGCATATCGGTTGGTAATGGAGCATGAATCTTCTTAAAACCACCGTCTGGATGGGGAAATCGAATGCTGGCAGCATGTAAACAATGCCGTGGAAAAGAAATGGCTTGTCTCATTCTTTCGGTTTCACGATGATTTAAATAATCCAAGAACACCCAATCCGGTTGACCATAGAGTTTATCACCCAACAACGGATACCCGACATGCTCCATATGAACACGTATCTGATGGGTTCGACCTGTATGTAAGGCGCATTCCACCAAAGAATAGTTTCCTATTCGCTCCAGTACGGTCGCAGTGGTATGACTGTGTTGTCCACCCTCAATAACCCGACGTCGCAATCGAACTTCGGACTCTTCATCAATTCCAATCGGAGCATTAATATCCTTCACACCCCATTCGGGTACCCCTCTGACAATCGCACGATAGGTCTTTTGTACTTCGCGATTGGCCAGTTTGGTCTTTAAAAAAGAATTGGCCTCTTTATCTTTGGTTAAGACAATCGCTCCACTGGTTTCCCTATCAATCCGATGCACCAAATCCAATCGTCCTTCTGGTCTCGCTGACTTAAACAAACCAATCAATGCCCATACAAACTGATCTCCTGCAGGGTGTACCAGCATTCCCGATGGCTTATTGGCCACAATAATACGGTCATCTTCATACAACACCTCAGGTAAAGGAGGAGGTGGAGTTGTCGGAACCAATCCAGGCACATACAACCGCAAACGTTCATCCATTTGTAAAATCGTAGCCGGCTTTAGTTTACGACTTTCGCTAACAACACGACCTTCTCGAATATATTGCACAATCTTGGTTCGAGAGTAAGAGGGAAAACGCTTTGCCAAATAGGCATCTATACGCCTGCCAACATCCCTTTCACGAATGATAACGGTTCTCCAATGTGACATATCTGCAAGGTCGATAATGTACTCCAGTGATTTGATGACACAGTGATTTCATATCTGATTCCAGTATCCAATGGCAATTAGATGATATACTATGTTCATGAAATCAGTAGACATTCAAGCCATTATTGCTGTCACTTGGGGTATCGTGGCGATTAGCCTAACCATTATCCTCTGGTCCAGTTTAGGTGGACGCGGATGGCTTTGGCTAGGAATCCACCACACCTTTTGTATCATCGGCTGTACCACAGAATACTTTCGGTATCAAGGTCGGCAAAAACGAACAAATATTGCTTGATCCCAATCGTCATTTCCCCAACCATAAGGGGTAATAGTATGAATCGGAGGTTCCGCTGATATCATATACGAATGATAATTGGCATATCCTTCGGCGGTATGTATTCGAATTGGAAGAAATAAACT
The DNA here is from genome assembly GCA_937127265.1 of uncultured Pseudomonadota bacterium. Lineage (GTDB taxonomy): Bacteria > Myxococcota_A > UBA796 > UBA796 > UBA796 > CAJWHX01. The sequence continues at coordinate 10,131 of CAKZLX010000214.1, read as the reverse complement.
TTGATATTCAACTGAAAATATTCTCTTATCTTCCAGACATTCCACACCATGACTTTGAGGCCAAGATCGTATTGAATAAGAATAGCAAACATTGTTCGGTATAATTAAATCATCATCGATCGCCTTCCATCCATGCTGTTCCATAGCAAATTGCCATCCCCAATGCCCCGCAAAATAACCTGTGCTTTGGTGATATTTTTCTTGACAATAAGACTGTACTTGTTCAACCAATTGATGCTGCTTTTGCGCCAGTTGTGCATCATCCCACACCAAATGCACTGATATGAACCCCAAACAGAGCATCCAAGCATAGTGCCAAGTTCGAACGGGGTTCCACAAGACCAGATAAGGAAGAACGAATGGCATCCAATACCGTGTGGCGGCAAATCGAAGACTACACAAGAAAACAAGTCCGCCAACTATCCAACACAACACCCACAACTGTTTCCGTACCCAATAATCCACCAGCACCTGTCTGATTAACAACATACCTAGTGGAACAGATATCCAGCCTAAATGATTCATCGGTATATCTAGACAATAAACCAAAATCGTCGTAGCCACAACACTTCCAATAACCCACACCCAACGGACTTCTAGTGATGGTATCACCCCCAAACCCAGTACCAGCATACTGATAAAAGACAACCCTTTGTGTCCCAATGCATACCAAGAGCCTTGGGCTTGTTGAAAGGCAATCATTTGCCAAAAATGCCAGGATTGATAAACCCACAGATCGTGTATACAAAGCAAGATCGTTGGCACCAAAACACCGACTATCGCCTGCCCACCCTTATTCGGACGTTGCAAGAGCACCCACGCGATCAACAACGGAATCATTGTCAGACCACTGTACCGAAAAAGAGCCGACGAACCCAATATTAGACTCCAGCGAAACAAATTTCGTTCTCTCAACAACCCCTGCCAACCCACAACAATGCAAGCAAACAATGGCATCTCCGGCATTAAAGAGTTGTGACTGATCGCAAACAATGGAGAAAATACAAATAACCACATCCCCCAAATAGAGACCTGCATTTGTAGCAACAGTCTCCATAATCCCCAAAGACTAACGAGAACCCAGGGCAACATCCATGCCCTCTGTACACCAATAGAAGCGTCTTTCACTGGCCACAGCCACCATACAACACCTGGAGGGTTCGATAAGACATCAAAAGCCCTCTGTTGAGTTCCTTCCCAGTTGATCAAAATGTTGTGCGGCGCCCACCAATCACCTTGGGTCATCGCTAAAAAATTGGCTTCATCCAAATGTACAGGTTTATGTCCCAACAAAAACAGACTTCCGACCCACAACAACATGGCCAATATATGCCACTGATTGGAAACGGATAAATGTTGCCGACTGTCGTTTCTATCGGTTATCACTTGTTCTTCACACACATTGACCTGATCTTATCATAACCAGACTTGGGAATAGACTAACAGTGTGATAAATTCTGAGCAAAATCGATGTTCACTACATCGAAGATTAACTTTTTGAAAATTTTCCAGGGGTATCTCATGACAAACTCTTTTGATATCATTGTCATTGGTGGTGGGCATGCAGGTTGTGAAGCAGCTTGGACCACGGCTCGTCTCGGTAAGCGAACCTTGTTGGTGTCTCTCAAAAAAGAGCACATCGGTCGCTTATCCTGCAACCCAGCGGTTGGAGGCTTAGCCAAAGGAAACTTGGTGCGTGAAATCGACGCCTTAGGTGGCATCATGGCTAAAATTGCCGATCGTAGTTCGATCCAGTTTCGGCGTTTGAATACCCGTAAAGGACTCGCTGTACAGTCTTCTCGAGTACAAGTAGACATTGATGTTTATCCCCTCGAAATGCAAAAGGAGATTCTCAATCACCCAAACATCACATTTTTTGAAGGGGAAACCGCCAAATTACATACCGTAGATGGACAGGTGACGGGACTGGAAATGACTGACGGCACCCAATTTACCTGTAATAAAGTCATCCTCACAACCGGAACCTTTCTCTCTGGTGTTTTACACAAAGGGCACAATCAAGTCAGCGGAGGTCGGGTTGGTGAAGCCGCCGCCAACTCACTCGCCCAAAACTTATTGGATTTGGGACTAAGACTGGGTAGACTCAAAACTGGAACCTGTCCACGTCTTGATACCGATAGCATTGACTGGAGTAAAACTGAAGTTCAAGAAGAAGTGATGAAAGGTCGTTTTTCATTTGAACCACAAGAAAACAATCTACGCCAAGTCGACTGTCACATCGCCTATACAAATCAAGAAACCCACCAAGTCATCCGAGACAACCTGCATAAATCAGCGATGTATGGTGGACAAATCACCGGGAAGGGACCGCGTTATTGTCCCTCCATTGAAGATAAAATTGTTCGTTTTGTCGATCGACCAAGACACCTGCTCTTTTTAGAACCAGAAGGACTCAATACCAAACGAGTCTACATCAACGGTCTTTCCACCTCTTTGCCAGAAGAAGCACAGGATGCGATGCTTCGAACCATTTCGGGATTGGAAAACGTTCGTGTAATTCAATATGGCTACGCTGTAGAATATGACTATGCAAACCCTCTCGATTTGGAACACAGTCTAGAACACAAGAAAATTAGGGGCTTGTATTTGGCTGGGCAAATTAATGGCACCAGCGGATACGAAGAAGCAGCCGCTCAAGGATTGATTGCTGGAGCCTCGGCAGCCTTTGAAAAGCCTTTTATTTTAGAGCGTCATGAAGCCTACATTGGTGTGTTAATAGACGATCTTGTGACTCGTGGGGTTGGTGGTGAACCTTATCGCATGTTTACCAGTCGCGCAGAACATCGTCTGTTGCTTAGAGAAGACAATGCCGACCGACGACTTACCAAAAAAGGATTTGAACTGGGTCTGGTCGATGATAAAGCACATCAACGATTCCAACAAAAGATGGAGCAAATCAACCAAGGGAAACAGTGGTGTCGAAACACTTGGGTCTCTAGCAACAAAGAATCCCAACATCGATTCTTGACCATAGGTCTACAACCGCCAAAAAACAAAACCTCCGTTGAACAGTTATTACGTCGCCCTGAAATTGATTGGTCCACCTTACCTCGGTTGGTCGAAGAAACGATTCCTGAATTTCCCACAGAGGTCATTGAACAAATCGTGACCGATATAAAATATGCTGGTTATCTCCAACGAGAGGAAAGTCGAGTTGCCCAAACCAGAAAATTGTCGCACATCAAAATACCACAAGGCATGAACTATTTTATACCTGGTATTTCAACGGAAGTTGCAGAACGACTCACTGCAGCTACACCGCCAAACTTGGCCTCGGCATCAAGACTCCCAGGGATAACACCTGCTGCTATTGATACATTGGTAATATATCTATCAAAATCAAAATAATTTCTTACAAACACTTAATTTTTATTACTTTTTGGAATACAATGGGACAATCAATAATAGAATCACATCGTAGGTTGCTTGGAAAGTGGAGACACAAAATGGATCTGATTGGTCCAGGCGATATGGAACATCACTTTACCGATGCAAAAGAAGCAGTGTCCAATTTATCGCTAACTGGACATTGGATTGACTTGGGTTCGGGAGCTGGTTTTCCTGGTTTTGCTTTGGCAGCTTACCATCCTCACCTCACAGTGACCATGGTTGAAAGTCGACAAAAGCGGACCACATTTTTGCGACAAGTGATGCACCAAGGTCAAGCCACCAATATCACGATTCATTGTGAACGCAGCGAAAACATTGAAGGACCATTTGATGGAGTCATTTCTCGTGCCTACAAACCACCCTTGGATTTTTTGACGGATGCTACACGTCTCACTAAGGTTGGAGGGATGGCGATTTGCATGCTTGGTGAAACCGGTGAGTTCACCATCCCTGCGCATTGGACACTGATAGACGAAAAAGTATACTCCCTCTCATCCGAACACGGTCGTCGCAAACGATGGTTGCTACAACGGACAGCCTAGTGTTGTCGCCTACGTCTCATCGAAAGTAATAACACCAAGGGAAACCACAAGGCGGCCTCACCAGATTGACACCCACATTGACTCTCTTTATTGGCATCCTCTTCAGAAACTGGAGCATTCCAATCACCTTGAGGGTCTACACCAGTGTCCGGCTCCGAACCATCCAACCCAAAGGCTGACAAATTGAGTTTGGCTTCCACAATTTGCTGTTCATTGTATAAGTCAAATGACACAAGCAACTGGTTTCCTTTTCGTGCCACCCAAGGACGCATCGCTGCTTCACCATCTTCATAGGTTGTGACTCGCTGTTGCTCTACCAAATCCCATGACTGATCAAATACCCCAAGGAATACATCTCCCTTATCGGACCCTTGCCAGGCATCATCTTTGCCCATGTGTGCAACGATGTAATAGTCTCCAACCTTGATCAACCCCTGTGGCCAATAAGCACGTAATGGGGCATCAACCACCTCACGATCAACCGTATCAATCAGATTCCAGTCCGCATCATAGCGATTGATGGTGAGGGGTTTGTCGTGTGCCATGCCCAACTGAATATATTCATCATCATGAACATCATAAAGCACACTTCCACCATTACCACGAGGATAGTCTTCTAAGGGAATCACCCGATCCAAAGCCAAGTCTTGATTGAGAACGAACAAATCTGTGGCAAACTGGTACCCTTGAATCGACAACAATAGTCCCGTTGTATTAGGAGAACAAATCAAATTGGGATCATTGTGAGCATGGGTACCAATACCAGATCGAAACTCTGCATATTGCAAAATCTCAAAGTTCTCATCGTAACGCCAAAGGTGTAAATAATCGGTAGGCTCTCCACCTTGATCTCCCTCTGGTGGCATTCCAGAGGCCGCGTGTAAATAACTCCCATCTGGACATCGTTTGATTCCATGGTCAATTAATCCTGAAATTTCAACCACTTGCCTTTTCTCTGTCAGTTCCCAATCAGTGAGAGCATCCCCTGTCTTTTGTAATGTACCCACATAAAAAGTCTGATTGCTGCCCATCGCCGCAACCCACGATTCCTCTGTAGGGAAAACCCGAATCCAAGCCCCAGCAGAACGAATCTCAACCGGCGTGCCCATCTCAGTAATAAACGGTTCAGCCCCAACGACTTGACTCAATAACCACAACATCTGCTCTCCAAACTTATGCTTTTACACCAAATTCGTAGCCGAGATTGTGGTGAATACAATTTTAGTCATCCAAATTTAAGTCAAAATCTAGATCTTGTTCGTCATTCCAATCTACGTCAGCCTGTTTCTTTTCTGGTGTTGGGGGTTCATCATCCAAATCTCTATCACGCGCTTCAGGCAATGTCGGGTCACAAAACAACACAATCCAATCATCTGTAAATCGACTCTCTTGGTTCAAATAGGCTGAATGTGGTGGCAGTGCATCTCCGTTTTTCAACTTCCGTAAGACCGGAACCGCTTGGAAAGTATCGACGCAATTGTAGAAGCGTTGCTTCACTTTGTCGGTCATACTGGTATCAAATGCTTCATGACATTTTTCATGTCGACGTTTAGAACCGCGGTCACAGCCTTTGACTTTGGCTTGGGCTTGAAAAGCAGTCCACAAGTTCGCTGTCGATTCTGCTTTGTACTTTTTGGCTTTGGCTTTGAATTTTTGGGTTTGTTTGACCTGCTTCTTCAATTCTACCAATGTATTTTGCAATTCCACTTTCAGTTCGTCACGTTCTTGTTCTGCGGCAGCCAACTGCACCTGTAAAGTAGCGATCTCTTCCTCCATCGCCTTCCACTTTGCTTTAGCCGCTTTCCGTGCTTGTTCAGTGGTGTGTTTTTCTTTTTTTAACCGATCCAATTCTGCTTCTCTATCAGCCAAAATCGTTTGAAGATTCTTAACATCCTCTTGAACTTCAAGAACATTTCGTTTTTCCTCATCGGTCAAACCTTTACAGAGTTCAGCCAAATCTTCATCTGATAACTCCTCGGTCACCACTTTTGTTTCGGTGATTATCTCTTGGGGTTCTTGTAATGACTCAGAAGCCATATATCCAATACCACTACCAACCAAAACACCAAACATACCGATTCCAACTAACAAGACCTGTTTTGACATATCTTCTCCTTCAAAAACAAACTGACTATATTGCTAACACGATTCATCATCTCTGATTATAGACATTGTCATCAAGCCAATCTTGTTATCACTTTATCACAACTTCGGAGTACACATGCCAAACCTAACAACAGTCATTACCCAAAATGAACTGACACCTACATACAACAAACTCATTTTAGGGACCAAACAAGATATTCTACAATCAACCGTATTGCCCCTTGACTTGAACATCCCCACACAGTTGTGGCGGTTCGCTGTCGAACAATTAAAACAAAGCAATGAATTGCAATTGATCCTCGAACAAAAGAAGGTTGTTTTTCGGATACTTCCGCATCGCCACTCTCGACACAATTCCCCTAGTAATGCCGATGCGATTCGCCAAACCTGCAAACGTATTTGCACCAATGGCAATTGGGATATTCTTATATGCGGTCAAACGGAACACATCGAAGGACAAGTTTGTGCAGTAGCCAAGGCTTTCCCCCTCTTTTCAGCCAAAACATCGCCCAATCGCACCCAAAGCATCCATATTCTCTCCTATGAAAATGGCATACAAAATGTCCATAGTAACTTTCAACCCCTACTAGACAACGTCCGTCTTTGTGGTTCTCTAATCGACCAACCACCAAGTCACTGTCATATTTCTGACATCACTCAACTCATCGAAACTTGGGCACAAGAACACCCAAAGGTTCATTACAATGTCATCCGTGGGACAGAATTAACAGATCATGGTCTCAATGGAATCTGGAACGTAGGAAAGGCGGCGATTGAACCTCCGGCCATGATCACTTTACAATGGAAACCAGAAAACAGCAATGACAAACAACAGCATGTTTGCTGGGTAGGCAAAGGTATCATCTATGACACGGGTGGACTTTCCTTAAAAACAAAAACCGGTATGCCAGGTATGAAAATGGACATGGGTGGTGCCGCAGCTGTTTTGACGGCTTTTAAAGCAGCCGTTGAGCAAGGTTGTGACTATCCATTGTCTGCAGTACTTTGTATGGCAGAAAATGCCATTGGTCCCCAATCTGTTCGTCCTGATGACATCATCACTATGTATTCCGGAAAAACAGTTGAAATCAACAATACGGACGCCGAGGGACGATTGGTACTCGGTGATGGAGTCGCCTGGGCTGAGCAACAAATCAAAGCAGACGTTATCATTGACATCGCCACTCTTACAGGGGCAGCCAGTACCTCCGTTGGAAAAGGTGTTGCAGCGATCTATACCAATGATGAAAATCTCGAAAGACTAGCAGTCAAGGTCGGTCGTCAAATCGGCGAACTTTGTCATCCGCTACCCTACATCCCCGAAAAATGGAAATTGGAGTTTCAATCATCAGTCGCTGACATGAAAAATTCTGTAGCTAGACGAAACAATGCCCAGTCAGCCTGTGCGGGACAGTTCATTGGAAACCACCTCTCTCAACGAACACCATGGCTCCACCTCGATATTGCAGGAGCAGCATACGAGAACGGACGAGGGACAGGTTTTGGAACCCATTTATTAATTGCCATATCCAATATACTGCAATAGCAGCATTATACGATTAAGATCGCATAAGATCATATAATGAGGTTGTGTAATTCTATGCGATCTTTTTAAATCAAGTTGCAACTACATCGTGTTAAAGGATATTATAGGGTCATACTTATACAAAAATCTATTGTGCGATCTTACATAATTGTTTTTATCTCACAAATATGTCTTGCGAATTGGAAGATGATTTGATAACTTGAGATCAACCATCATGGTTTCTCCATTGGCTCCCACCAAATGTTCCTTCACATTTTTCTTCTTTACTCTGAGTTTTGACAGTCTGAGATTCTGTTCTGGTTTTTATAAACACAAACAAGGTCTCATTTTTCTTCTAAAACTCCTACCCCACCCATTTGTTGATATGCTTTCATCCTCCGAAAGAGATTCTGTTCCTAATGAGTCACACAATCAACATTCATCCCCATTCAAAAAATTGGTTTCATTGAATTTTGAAACCAATTTTTTTGCTTTTTTACTTTGCTTTTGACAATGCAACTCTCAAAATATCAACATATCGAATCTTCGGTTTCAACACACTTCATTCATGAAGTCCGTTTAGAATATGTTGTGTGTGATAGTGCAGAGTTCAAACGAAACTGGACCACCAGTGAATTAGAAAGTATCGCCATAGAAATTGAAGATAGTCCTGCGCCTGTCATCCTAGAAAAAATAGATACAACTGCAGACCAAACAGAGCCATTGTATCGAATTTTGTTCGGCACAAAATACTTCATTGCTGCCAATATCTTACAGTGGGAAACCTTACCTGCCCTTGTACTGCAAAATCAGCAAAACCAATCCGTCCGAGAATTCCTAAGCCATAAGGTATTCAATTGGGATCACCTCGATGAAATTGAATGTGCACGAGCCTATGAATGGCTACGAACAGTATGTCATTACACCGTTGACAAAATAGCCTCGATGCGCAATATCAGTCGACCCGTCATCGGAAACCAGTTGCGCCTACTCAAACTGCCCTCCTTGGTACAAGATTATCTACAAAATGGATTGCTTCGTAAAAGCCATTGCTTTGAACTCTTAAAACTGGATTCAGCTCAAAGACAAATCGCCTTGGCCAAAGAAGTAGCAGATGGTTTACATTCTGTCCGAGAATTGAAAGCCATTGTGGAAACAGAACTTCACACTCCACAAACTATCGAAAAAAATCCCCCACAACCAAACTTCCAAATAGAAGTACAAGAAGCCAGTATTCAAATCCACTGTGATTCACTGCAAAAACGCGATGAACTACTTGCCTATCTACGAGAATTTCGTTGAATACATTACAGGTGCTGATACCAACCACTCAAAATATCGAACATGAGGGAAACATTATTGTTCGTAGTCACCTCAAAGGCAATATCCATTGTGAAGGTGCTTTGATAGTGGAAGTAGATGCCTCAGTCCATGGCGAGGTACATGTTGCTTCCGCGCAAATTTTTGGTACAGTAAAAGGCTTTCTAGAAGTACGAGAACGCGTTATATTTACGGATAATTCTTATTTTGAAGGCATATTGGATGCAACCAGTATGGTGTGCTCTGCAAAGACCACCTTGATTGGTGAAATCCGAGTCACCCCGAATAAACGATGAGATAGCGAGAATAGAGATGACAACGATTATCATTATGGCTGGTGGTACAGCGAGTGGGAAAACCAGTATCGCCGCTGAGTTTGCAAAGAAGCACGACTGCCTCATCATCCATCACGATCGGTACTATAAAGATATCTTGTTCCCACCAGATGCCAATTTTGATGAACCCGATGCCTTGGATAATGCCCTACTTGGACAACATTTACAAGAACTAAAACAAGGAAAGCCCGCACATCTCCCGATTTATGACTTTCCCACCCATCGAAGACTCAAAGAAACGGAACGGGTTGACCCCCAACAGTTAATCATTGTCGAAGGTATCTTGACCCTCGCGGCCCCTGAAATCTCAGAGCAAGGAGACATTCATATCTTTGTGGACGCACCTGACGACATTCGACTGGCTAGAAGGCTTCAACGAGACGTCATTGAACGTGGACGCAATGTCGAAGGTGTCATTGCCCAGTACATGGCGACGGTTCGACCAATGCACTTCTTGCACGTTCTTCCTTCACAAAAGAAAGCAGAAATCACCTTAGACGGTGTGGTTCCACTACATGATAGCGTTGAGAAGATGGAACAACTGTTGCAAGCACGTGGTGTACTCTGATTGTACATCAAACATCCTGTTCTTATTTCTTGGCGTCAGAACCTGGTGACAATTGAATCGAAAAGGACCACTGTACCAAGGCTTTCTCGGTGTCTTCAGCGATGACGGTAATTGTATAAGCCCCTCCAGGCTCAGTGGTACTTCCTGAATAAGAAATACGTCCCCTCTCTGAAATACTCATACCTTCTGGAGCACCCGTAAGTCGATAGGTCAATGCATCTCCATCGGGATCTACGGCTTCCACGGTATAGCCATCAATCTTGGTCAAGGTTCGTGGATCGCGCAACCACTGTGGTGGTGCATTACCAATGGTGGTTTTTACAG
>CAKZLX010000213.1 GCA_937127265.1 uncultured Pseudomonadota bacterium | reverse complement strand
ACGCATGGAACACACCGTGATTGGCTCCACGGTCAACTTGGCGGCTCGTCTTTGTACTGCAGCCAAAGGCGGTGAAATCGTGATCCATCAAGATATCCTCGACCAAATTGGCAAACAAGGAACCTACGAAGAGATACAAGTCAAAGGCTTTAGTAAACCGGTACCTGTTCGACGACTCACCCGTGCTGACACCACTTCCAACCTGACCTACTGTCGTGGAATCAGTCCCATAGAACTAAATACGAATGGTAAAAATCAAACATGAAACCCATACTCACCATGCTAGTACTGGTTGCCTGCGGGGGAGATACCGCACAAGATATCGAAAACCAACAAACCCAAATTGACTTGTTGCAACAACAAAATGCCCTGCTCCAAGACCAAATCGATCAATTGGAAGAAACGGTAGCCCAACTGAAAACAGACTGGAATTCAACCAATGCTCCCAGTCGATTGAACGCTTTGGAAAACACCCAAAGTGAACAACAAGACGATATCACACTGGCCTTGGATGTTCTCTCTGAACAAGACATTGGTATCCGCGACCTGGAGAATCGTATCAACGATATCGAAGCCACAATGCTGGTCGCCGCCGATTTAGACGCCTATCCCACCCAAACTTGGCTCAACAACCAAAACTATGCCACCCAAACCTGGGTCAACAATCAAAATTACGCCACCCAAGCCACGGTTCAAAGCAATACCCAAGCAATCAATCAAAATACGGCTTTCATTTCCAACAACACCGGTACAATTAGCAACTTCAACACCCGTTTATTGGTCATTGAAAATGGTTATGTACAAAGTACCGACCTGATTAATTACGCCACCCAAAGTTGGGTCTTATCCAGAGGATACGCACTACAAAGTGATCTCCTCAACAACACCCAAACCCTCAGTGAACACGATGACAGTCTACTCGAACACAACACCCGCCTACTGGATGTGGAAACGGGACTGGTCGACTTGGAAAATGACTATGTAAGCAATACCCTACTGGACACTTTGGTCACCCAAACCGAACTCGATGCAGCCAATTTTATTTCGGCAACTGACATCGAATCCTTAAACGATACGGTCTCACAACAAACCACCGATATCTTGAACCTACAACAAAGTGTGCAAGCGATCTCCAACGACTATGTCACCCAAAATGAACTGGTTGGTTTGGCTACTGAAGACTGGGTCAATAGTAATGCAGCTTTGGGATCAATCGTCAATGATTTATCTACCTATATGCAGGTCGATACCGCTTCGAACACCATTGTGATCAGTGGAGCCAATCTCCAAGTGAACAGTGGCTCTGGGTTCACCGACGATATTCAAAGTGGGGTCAGTGCACCCTTGGGCCTTGGAAATCTGATCATTGGCTACAATGAGTCTGATGCCGACGACCTACGAACAGGGTCACACAATTTGATCGTCGGACCTGGACATTCCTACAGTGGTATTGCTGGGGTTTTATTTGGTGAAAACAATCGTATTAACGGCAACAACAGTGTCACCTTAGGAGGACGAGACCACGAAATATCCTCCGATCATGCCTCGATAACCGGTGGTTTTACCAATTCTGTCACTGGAAACTATGCCACGATAGTTGGTGGCTATCAAAACCAAGCCAATAATGTATTTAGCAGCATCCTTGGTGGCAGTAACAACATTACCGATGGGAACAAATCCAGTATTGTCGGCGGATCTGACAACTTAGCAACAGGTGCTGCATCCAGTATTGTCGGTGGTGATGGCAACGAAACTGTTGGACTGAACAGTACCATTTTGGGTGGTGCATTGGGTGAAACCACGGCTAGCCACAGTGCTATCGTAGGAGGCTATGCCAATACCACCACGGGGGCTTATGCCAGTATCTTGGGTGGAGCAGAAAATATATCTGCAGGAATTTCCAGCACCGTTGGGGGTGGATACCTCAATACAGCAACCGGATTGCGATCTAGTGTACAAGGTGGCTATAACAACCATACCATTGGCTCCTATGGATCGATTGCCGGTGGATACCTCAACACCACCAACAGTATCCTCGGTAGTATTTTAGGGGGTGCTGAAAACAATACCTTTGGAGAGTATGCAACCGTATCTGGTGGATACAGCAACGAAAGCAATGGAGATTACAGTTCGCTACTGGGTGGCAGTAATCAATCGGTTAGCGGAATCTACAATACAAATCCATAACCGTACTTTCTGAATACAACTTCAGCCTCAACCTCTACTATCGACTGTCTGTTGTCGATAAAAAGATTATGGATTCGGAGACAAGGCGATGTACTGTCCATCATAAGCCAAGTCGATTTCCAGTGTGGAATCAGGTTCCATATTCTTCAAGTACTGACGGGCTTGCTGCAAGTTTTTGAGCAAGGTGGCATCGGTGTGCATAGGATCGTGGTGAAACAGCAACAACTCTTTAACCTCAGCATCCAAGGCCAAATCAATCCCCACAAAAGATGATGAATGTCCCCAATCTCTCTTCATTTGTACAGCATCGGTAAAGACATATTGGGCATCAAAGATCAATAAGTCAGCGCCTCGAAAAAATTCCATCACTGGTGCCATCGCTTGAAAGGAGATGTCTTTGTATTCGGCATCCGTAGAAAAGACCACCACTTTACCTTGGTGTTCGATTCGGTAACTGAACGAAGTTCCTGGATGATCGTTTGCCAACCAAGAAACAAAAACATCCTCCCCAATTTGATAGGTTGGGGTTTGAGAAAGATCGACAAAGTCAATCGTCGAACCAAAGGAGTCAAAGGGTACCGGAAAGAAGTCAAAATGTTGAAATCGAACCAACCGCTCATACAAATTGGAAATCGGCGAGACAAACTTGAACTGGTTGCCTGGAATATAGATTGGACCAAACATGGGCAAACCAACGATGTGATCGTGGTGGGTATGGGTAAAGAACCAATGTGCTTTACCTTGTCCTTTACCAAAAGGACCGGGAAACAAGGTCTTAGCCATCGCAAAGCAACCTGAACCAGCATCAAAGAATAGTTCATGTTCACCGATGGTGATCTGGACACAGGTCGAGTTGCCACCAATACAACCACGTTCTACTTTGGGCATGGCCGACACAAAACGATCAATCGATTCATCATCTTGAATATCTGCCGGTGTGGCTTTTTCTAAGGCACTGCGAATTTTATCTTCGATTTCTGGACTGGATGTGGGTGTGGGGATCGATCCGCGTACACCGTGCAATCGTACTTCAATGTCAGCCATGTTCATTCCTATCGCATAATTTGAAAAGCCACTCTCAAATCAGAACGTAACTGATCTATCATTGCTGAACCAATCGAAAATTTTTCCAAAAACTGAGGTGGCATCGCCACTGTTGGAGACAAAATACCATCGGGAACCTTGGCATCCCACAATACATAGCGAGCAATTTCTACCAGATGCTCTGGTTTGTTTTGGATGATTTTGGGACGACACTCCACATAAGCAAGTACTTCGGGGTCTACTTTCCACCACCGGCGAATGAAGGCAGCACCCAATTCAGCATTGTTGATACCAAACTGCTTTGTCTCCATGCCTTCAAACTGCATTGAACGACGGATCATCCGAATCGCATCCAAATCTTCCAAGCTCTGTCGTCCTTCTGCCAACACTTTAAAATAGGCTTCCGATTGGAGGTGTACAAACAACAACACCCCTGTATTACGCATCAATCCACCCAAGTAAGCATGAGAAATTTGTTCTTTGTCTAGACCGCGTGCTTCAGCCAATTTCGAGGCCACCACTCCAAGCCCCAAGGAGTACTTCCAAAAATCAGGATAGGAAAAACCAGACTTTGCAGGAAACATCGACGGAATCTTCAAAGAGTATGCCAAGTCCATCGCCATCTTTAAGCCCAAACGTCCCAATGCACGATTGAGATCGTTGGCCACAAAGTTTGTACCCGCACCAAATACCGAATTGGCCAGTCGAATTAAGCGTCCTGTTAGAACGGGATCAGATTGAATTACCCTCGCCACCTCGTTCATGCCGGTAGTCGGGTCTTCAATCATTTCTCGCAACTGTCGAATAATGTCGGGAAATGGGGGTAACAAGCCATCTTGTTCAATGCTGTGCAATAACTCTTCGCGCATGATCATTCAATCCTGTGTCCATACAATGGGATCTATCTCAAAATAGAACACGGTGTACCCCATTCGTCCAATTTAGAAACAGAATAAATTGCCTTATCAATGAATAGATATCTGTACACCATCGTATTGAATATATACCTGACAATTTAACCATTCTATACTTGGAGATACTATGTTTATAAAACGTCCTTTTCTACTGTGTGTCAGTCTACTTGGTTTCACAGGTTGTGTTGGAGATGTTCGTCCAGGCCCCGATGGTATTCACTCTGTACTCTTACTCACCGATGATAAAGCCGAAGGTAGTCGAGGTGCCTTACGACAAGCCAAACGATGGTGTAAACGAGACGATCAACAATTCGTCATTCATGAAGAAATCACCGCATTTGTCTGTGACATGGATGAAGCCGACTATCTTAGAGCACAACAATTGGCGGCAGCGGCACAAGTAGCGGGTTCCGTCACCTCTAGTTCAGCCGAAGAGGACAGTCGTACGGAGACAATCGGAGACATACTCCAAACTGCTGGCATCGCTGCCGAAGAAGCCTTGGGTGACTGCTACGAGATTGAACTATTGTTTGAATGTCTGGATTGAGAATTACAATTCTTTTGAACACATAAACCCAGTTGAATAATTGTCATCGACCGCAGTCCATTGAGAAATATTAGAACTGCCGCCATTAAACTCGACGATGACATTGTTCGCACCACTCGGCTGACTAAATGAAGCGTATTCATAGGTGCCAGTACTTCCATCGCGCCAATACCATGGCTGACCACTTGATTCACGTTTGTAGCCAATAAAGAAGGAGGTTGAGGCCAAGTTTGCGGCAAAAGTCATCTCTTGGACAGAATTGATGGAAGCCAATTCATCATAGCCAATATCGTATTGCGTATTGCGACAGAGAACGCCTGATGTATGAGCACTTCTCGGCAAATCACAAAAGAGAAAATACTTTTGCGCCCCAGTACTGGTATCAATTGTCAGTCGAGCACCAACACAACTCTCAATCGAACGACCCGATTCAAATTCATCACAGTTGTGATCAATTGCATCAGCAGTCTCTGGGGCATAGGGGTGAATATTAGACGCATTGGAATTACAGTCCAGTCCACCAATCACAGCGGCCGATCCATCCCAACCACCTCCGTCAATATCACAAGTCACATAACCATCGTTGTCAGTGTCAATTTCATCAAGGGGTAAGGAGCCGAGACTATCGTTTGCCTGACCATCACACAGTTCGGGGGCGTTGGGATAGACCGTGCCGTCAGCATCATTGGAATCCAAACCGTTCAATGTGGCACCCTGTGCCAATCCTGCCTCATCACCATAACCATCCAAGTCAGCATCCAACATACATTCGGTCGCAGATTCAGCACTCGCCGCCCCTGGATACAAGAACGCATTGCCATCATTGCAA
>CAKZLX010000212.1 GCA_937127265.1 uncultured Pseudomonadota bacterium | reverse complement strand
GATGGTGACATCAAAACACCTGCTGATAGGGCAAATCGACGTGTGAGGCACACATACGCGTAATGAAAGGCATGTATTGTTGCAAGTCTTCACTGGTCCAATTCATCGCTGTTAAGGACTGATCGACTGTGGGCACAACATTAATGGGTGACAATCGTTTACCCAAAGCAAAATATTGATCGGCGTGTTGAATGTTTGCACGAACGTTGGGAACAATCATTTTTTGTACTGGATACCACATACTAGTCAATTGCGGTGAAAAGCAATCCAAAGCCAACACAAACGGATTGCGACTGTGAATCCGCCCACGCATAATTTCTCGCAACAAGGGCTTCACGGGAACGTTGTTGACCAACCCCCCTTCGGTCAGTCGCGTAATTCCAAACTTTCCATACATTTGATCGAGAATTTGGGTCATTCGTGGCTCGTCACGCAACACGTCATAATGCAACAATCCGGTAACTGCTGAAGAAAAACCAGCTGCATCAATCACGTCAGCATTGGCCGTCAGTTCATCGGCGCCAAAGACCACTTCACGAAGGGCATTTTGATTGGATAAAAATTCATACAAGGTACTGGTCATACGAACGATACGTCGCAAAGATGACTGCTTAAACAGTCGGGGTGAATCCACAAAAGCATCATCCATCAGATGTTCATAAAAGGACAAATCATGTTTGAAAGCATCAACCGTCAATCCAGTAGCAACCACCAAAAATGGAATCTCACAATCAGAAAACCGCATTGACCGCCCTTCTTTGGTGCGTAACTGTTCATCCAACGATGAACGCAAATACAAACGCAATGTAGCCGGTACACCATAGCGATTTTCAACTTTGAGCACTCGCAAGACCGAGGCCCATGTCAAACTGCGAACGGCTTCCATCATCGGCAATTGATCAAAGATTCGGGTTTTGACACGAAACATGCCAATCAACGAACCAATCGAAGTTCCAGAGATCATCTCCACAGGGATGCCAGCATGATGCAAGGTACGCATGGCTCCAGCATAGCCATAGCCAGAACCACCACCGCCACCCAAAGCCAACACCAATTGACGGTTACAGACTTCTTGCTGTAACGAGACCCCGTCCAATTCCGTTTGCTCTAAAACCATTTCACGGGTTCGCTGTGTTTCTTGTACCAGTAACGGTAAGACTTTCTTCAACCCTTCCACAGGATAGCGACGTTCAAGTATCGGCTCCAACTGATGTTTGACAAACCAGCGAAATCGCGACAACAAAGGCTCCACATGAATATCTCGCTGATTAGCGGTACGTACCCAAGTGCTACGGGCGAAAGAAACCACATACCGCAACCAACCAACCTGGGTTTCGCTCAACACATTGGGTTCAGCCATCACTGCACGTACGATGCTGGCCTCGAGACGCGTAAAAGGCAATCGTTTGTCTTGTACCTCATCCAACTGCACACTGTCCAACAAGGGTGGCAAGGTTGGTGGGTATTCGACTTCTTGTGTCATTTCACGACTAATCATTTGCTATTAAGGGGTTGCATCAATGCTTTTGTCCTCATCCGTTTGTTCAGTGTAACCGAAAAACGAGGCAATTTCATCTCCTAAACGTGTGGTTTGACGCAGGTGCCACTCTGTAGGAAATAAATCTCGATACAAAGGATCGGCAAAACGATTGCCCACCAGTACCACCAATCCTCTATCGGTTTCGGTTCTCACAACGCGACCGGCAGCTTGACTAACCCGCGCCATTCCAGGAATGACCCAAGCATATCGAAAGCCCTCTCCATATCGTTCTTCATACCACTGTTGCATCAATCGACGAGACAAACTGGCTTGTGGTAAAGATGGACCAATGATAACCGCAGCCTCCAAGGCCTTCCCAGGTAAATCCACCCCCTCTGAAAAAATGCCCCCCATCACCGCTAGCAATACATGACCTTCTGCTTTGCCCATCTTTTTTAACAACCGACGACGCCCAGCCTCTCTCATTCGTCGGGTTTGCACCAAGGTTAGTCGTTCCCCCAAGTCCATCTGTTGGCGAATGTCTTCAAGGACAGCAAAACTAGAAAAAAACACTGCCACATTGCCCTGTATTGAGGAGATTATCTTTTCCAATAGGCGTGCTACACGGGGATGTTCACGTTGTCGGTCGCGATACAAAGTGGAAACAAAAGGCAACATAAACGAAGCACGGTTGTCCACCGGAAATGGTGACTCAAATTTATGCAGACAAGTGCGTTCTGGAGTGAGCCCCAATAGATTGGTGTAAAAGTCAAACGGTTCAAGGGTGGCAGACATACAAATTGCTGAACCAATCCGTTCAAAGAATGCTCCCAATAACACCGATGGGTCACGACACAACAATTCCAATCCGGTATCTGGATGGGTAGCTGGCGATTCAAAGTCAAGCGCCGAGATGTGCAAACCATCGCGATCTTTACCTAACCGTTGCCAAATCACCACTGTTTCATCCCCTGCTCGTTCGAGGGCTGTATGAAAGGAAAGAATAGACCAAGCCGCTTCATACCAAGGATCACCATCTTCGGTACTCGCTACGGGTTTTTCATAGCGTTGCACGGCATATTCCAAAGCCATCTGTTGGATTTCTTTGACCACTTCCCCCAATAAATCAGGATGTATCCCTTCTTCAATGGTGGTGGAGCGTTGTCCAAATTGTTCATTGTTGGACTGTTGAACTTCAAACAACAGCCAATCCAATAACTTTTGCAACGGTGCCGCGAAACGATAAAAGTTCACATCATGACGCACCGCATGAATCCCGTTCCAAATCTGTTGGACCGACAGTTTTGGAGAGCCATATCCTTGGGCTCTGATTGGCAAATTGTGTGCTTCGTCCACAATCACTATCCAAGCCTTGGGATTTTGGGAGATCGCTCCCAATTGCACAGAGGGATCAAATAAATAGTTGTAATCTCCAATGACCACATCCGCGGAGCCAACTAAGTTCTTGGACAGTTCATAGGGACAAATTGTGTGTGTGGCACCTACCGTTTGCAAGTGATCGGCAAGAATGACCCCTTCATCCCAAATCGTTTCAAACAATCGATTATCTTCTAGTTTATCGTAGTATCGATCCGCATAAGGGCATCGATCTGGACGACAGGACACCGTATCATTCAAGCAGGCTTTTTCCTTGGCCCGCAAGGAGACTGCCCGTACAGGCACACCTTGTGCATGCATTTTTCGCAAGGTATCCTCAACCATTTGTTGCTGAGTGTTTCGCGCAGTGGCAAAGAAGATTTT